>CAZABK010000001.1:0-23130 GCA_964483355.1 uncultured Verrucomicrobiota bacterium
TACCAGAAGCAGCAGCGCATCGTGCTGCGCAACTGCGGCGTCATCAACCCGGAATACATCGATGAATACATCGCCCGCGACGGTTACGCCGCGCTCGAAAAAGTCATTTTCGACATGTCCGCCGACGAAGTGATCGACGAACTGAAGAACGCCGGCCTGCGCGGCCGCGGCGGCGCCGGATTCCCCACCGGCCTGAAGTGGAGCTTCACCAAAAACACGGATTCCGAACAGAAATACATCGTCTGTAACGCCGACGAAGGTGACCCAGGCGCCTACATGGACCGCTCCACCTGCGAAGGCGACCCCCACTCCGTGCTCGAAGCCATGGCCATTGCCGGCCGCACTGTCGGCGCCAACCAGGGCTTCATCTACATCCGCGCGGAATATCCGCTGGCGATCGAACGTCTTGAAAACGCCATTGCCCAGGCCCGCGAATACGGCCTGCTCGGCGACAACATTCTCGGCTCCGACTTCAACTTCGACATCGAGCTGCGCCTCGGCGCCGGCGCGTTTGTCTGCGGCGAAGAGACCGCCCTGCTCGCCTCCATCGAAGGTAAGCGCGGCATGCCGATCCCGCGTCCGCCCTTCCCGGCCGTTAAAGGTCTGTGGGGCAAGCCGACCGTCATTAACAACGTGGAAACCTGGGCCAACGTCCCGATGATCATCCTGAAGGGCTCCGAGTGGTTCAGCAACATCGGCACCGAAACCACCAAGGGCACCAAGGTGTTCGCGCTGACCGGTAAAATCAACAACTCCGGTCTGATCGAAGTTCCGATGGGTACCACCCTGCGTGAAATCATCTACGACATCGGCGGCGGCATCCGCGGCGGCAAAAAGTTCAAAGCGGCCCAGACCGGCGGCCCGTCCGGCGGTGTGATCACCGAGGAATACCTCGACACCCCGATCGACTACGAAAGCCTGATGTCCATCGGTTCCATGATGGGTTCCGGCGGCATGATCGTGATGGACGAAGACGACTGCATGATCGATGTCACCAAGTTCTACCTCGAGTTCACGGTCGATGAATCCTGTGGCAAGTGCTCCCCCTGCCGTATCGGCGGACGCACCAACTACAACATTCTCGACAAGATCTCCAAGGGTCAGGGCGAGTTGGAAGACCTCGACCGCCTCAAAGACCTCGCGCAGGCCATGCGCAAGGCTTCGCTCTGCGGTCTCGGCCAGACGGCACCGAACCCGATCATGTCGACGATCAACTTCTTCGAAGATGAGTACCTCGAACACATCAACGAAAACAAGTGCCGCGCCGGCAAGTGTAAAGACCTGATGTCCTACACGATCGTCGAAGACAAGTGTATCGGCTGTACCGCCTGTGCCCGTGTCTGCCCGGTCAACTGCATCAGCGGCGAAGTCAAGAAACCGCACGTCATCGACCAGAGCGAATGCATCAAGTGCGGCCAGTGCTTCGAAAAATGTAAATTTGACGCAATCCTCAAGGGATAAGGAGATAAAGAAATGTCTATGATTGAAGCTGAAATCAATGGAATTCCAGTAAGCGTCCCGGCGGGAACCACCATCTTGGATGCTGCAAAGAGCGTCGGTGTTGAAATTCCGAAACTGTGTTACCATTCCGACCTCGACGCCTGGGCCGCCTGCGGCATCTGCGTCGTCAAAGTGGAAGGCTCCCCGAAAATGCTGCGCGCCTGCGCCACGGCCATCGGCCCGGGCATGAAGGTCATCACGCACGACCCGGAAGTGGTTGAAGTTCGCCGCACCGTGCTCGAGCTGATCCTCTCCACGCACCCGAACGACTGTCTGAAGTGCGGCCGTTCCGGCAACTGCGAACTGCAGGATCTCGCCGCCGACTTCGGCATCCGCGAAATCCCGTTCGAAGAGCGCGTTGAGCGCATCGAGCCCGACACCTCTACGGCCTCCATCGTACTGAATCCGGAAAAATGTGTGAAGTGCGGCCGCTGCGTACTGGTCTGTCAGGAAATGCAGGGCGTACACGCCCTCGAATTCATCGGTCGCGGCGACGGCACCCGCCTGGCTCCGGCCGCCGACGTCTCGCTCGACGAGTCTCCGTGCATCAAGTGCGGCCAGTGCTCCGCGCACTGCCCGGTTGGCGCGATCTACGAAAAAGATGAAACCCGCCCGGTCTGGAACGAAATCAAGGCCAACAAGAAACACGTTGTTGTGCAGATTGCTCCGGCCGTCCGCGTCGGTATCGGTGAAGCCTTCGGCATGGAGCCGGGCGCCCTGGCAACCGGACAGCTCTACGCAGCCCTGCGCCGCCTCGGATTCGACGCGGTGTTCGACACCAACTTTACCGCCGACCTCACCATCCTCGAAGAGGGGTCCGAGTTCGTTAAGCGCGTAACCGAAGGTGGCGTTCTGCCGCAGATCACCTCCTGCTGTCCGGCGTGGACCGACTACATGGAAAAATATGCCAACGACTTCATCGACAACTTCTCGACGGCGAAGTCCCCGCAGCAGATGCTCGGCGCGATGGCGAAAACCTACTATGCCGAAAAGGCAGGGGTTAAGCCCGAAGACATGTTTGTGGTCTCCGTCATGCCCTGCACCGCGAAAAAGTTTGAGGTTTCGCGCGACGACAACATGGAATCCACCGGCTTCCAGGATGTCGATGTGGCGCTGACCACCCGCGAACTCGCCCGCATGATCAAGCAGGCCGGCATCGACTTCACGGATCTTCCGGAAGAAAAAGTCGACACCCTGCTCGGCGAATATTCCGGCGCCGGCACCATCTTCGGCGTGACCGGCGGCGTGATGGAAGCGGCCCTGCGTTCGGCCTACTACCTCATCACCAAGGAAGACCTCGAAGACGTAAACTTCATGGACTGCCGCGGTATGGAAGGCGTCAAGGAAGCGACGATCGACATCAAGGGAACCGAAATCCGCATCGCCATCGCTCACCAGATGGGCAACGTTGAGCAGGTGCTGAATAAAGTTCGTGAAGCCAAGGAAAACGGCGACGAGATTCCGTGGCACTTCATCGAAGTGATGGCCTGCCGTGGCGGCTGCATCGGTGGTGGCGGACAGCCGCACGGCGCGACCGACGAAATCCGTCTGGCGCGTACCGCCGGCATCTATACCGATGACGAAAAGTCGGTACAGCGTTGCTCGCACCACAACCCGATGATCACCAAGATCTACGAGGACTTCCTCGGCGAGCCGCTCGGCCACAAAGCGCACGAGCTGCTCCACACCGACTACCAGAAGCGTCAGGTTTACAAGAAGTAAACTGGCTTCCAGTGTCAGCAAAACCGCTCCCTTCGGGGGGCGGTTTTTTTGTGCCCGTGCCTTGCTTTATTTATGAAGGCAACTAGACTGCAATAAATCCAAAACGACAGGGTTATGTACACCTATGAAATACAGACATCTTTTATTGCCGCTTCTCTCCGTCTCCCTGCTTTCCGCGCCGGACTTTGTGCTCGCGCAAGGAATCCCGTCGCCTAACGTCACGCCGCCAGCCTCTGTTCCACAGAAAGCGGAAAAGCTTCAGGACTTTGCCTTTGAAGGCGCAGATCTCGACACAGTTATGACGATGTACAGTGAATGGACCGGAAAAATTTACCTCAAAACCGACGCCGTCAAAGCCACCATTACCCTGAAAGCCAACAAGCTGACCACCAGCGAAAGCATTGAAGTCGTCGAAGCCATTCTGGCCATGAACAACATTGCGATTGTTCCGATGGGCGCAAAATACATCAAAGTTGTTGCCGCCAACGACACCACCGGGCAGGGCTTGCAGATCAACATGGATCCCGAAAAAGAGTTCGGCGGAACCGATAAATTTATCACCACCATCGTTCAGCTCAACAACGTTACAACAACGGAGGTGCAGGCCGCCATTCAGCACGTGCTCCATTCCTACGGCAAAATCCTCGCGCTCACGCGCAGCAACAGCATCATGATCACCGACACCGAGGCCAACGTCAAACGTGCCAAGGAACTGATCGAATTTATCGACCAGGCCACTGCCCAGGTCGAGTCGCGCATCTATCAGATTCAATATGCCGAGGCGAGCGACATTGCCTCCAAACTCACAGAAATCGTTACCGCCGCCCAGGCCGACCAGAAAACCACCACAGCACCCGCAACTAGAAGTGCTACACGCACGGCCTACAGCGGCATCCGCGCCGCCAGAAGCACGACCGCGCCGACCCAGGCCGCCATCAGCCAGGCCACCGGCGAAAGTACTCCCATCATTCACGGCACCGTCAAAATCATGTCGGACGAGCGCACCAACATCATCATCATCTTTTCCGTCGAAGAAAACTTCGAGTTTTTCGACCAAATCATCAAGGTGCTCGATGTTGAGGTTGAGCCCGCCACCACGTTCGAAGTCGTTCATCTGGAATATGCCGATGCCACCGAACTCTCCGGCACCCTCAACGACCTGATCGGAGCCGCCAGCAGCTCGCGTTCAAGCTCCAGCTCTTCGAGAAGCAGCAGTTCCCGCACAAGCCCCTCTTCCAGAAACGAAAGCAGCAGCTCCCGCGTTACCCCCAACGCATCGCCGGCGGGCGCACTGGCTTCGGCCGAAAACCTCAGCCGCCTCTCCGAAGACACCAAAATCCTCGCCGACGAACGCTCCAACGCCATTATTCTGATGGGCAGCAAGGCTGACATTGCCGTCATAAAAACCGTAATTGCCGGTCTCGACATCATGCTTGAACAGGTCATCATTGAAGCCGCTGTTTTTGAGGTCACCCTCGATGACAACCTTAACCACGGCATCTCCTGGTTCTATAACCGGAATAATTCCCGAGTAGGTGGATGGGACGCCTCGAATCTCAGTAGTGGAACGAATGCCTTTGGCATTGTGGCAAACGCACTTTCCTATTATCGGACCTTCCCGGACATTAACATCACGGCGGCGGTCAATCTCTCCAAGGAAGATGACAACGTACGCCTGCTTCAAAACCCGATCATCACAACCACGGACAACACCGAGGCCAGCATCACCATTGGCGAACAAAAGCCGGTTGTTACCTCGACCTCCACCTATAACAACAGTGCCGGAACCACCAGTTCAAATTATGAATACAAAGACATTGGCATCCAGCTAACCGTTACCCCTCGAATCAATCCCCAGGGCTATGTTGTGATGGAAGTTTCGCAAAAAGCTGACCAATTAGGGCCGGATGTTACTATCGACGACAACGCTGTCCCGACGGTCTTTAACCGGGAATTTGAGGCTACGATTGCAGTTCCCAACAAATCGACAGTTGTGCTGGGAGGAATGGTTCGACACCTGACGTCAGATGAGGTCGATAAAATTCCGATTCTGGGTGATATTCCGCTGATCGGCCGCTATCTGTTCTCCAACGTTACGAAGGAAAATGAAGCGCGTGAGCTCATCGTATTGATGACCCCCACTGTGCTGGCCTCCATTGAGGATTCCGAAAGAGAAGTAGAACGCCTTTACCGCTCAACCGACCTCACGCCAGCAGACTGGCCCCAAGACTGGTCCTCCAGCAAGCTGCGGCTAATCCCGGATGAGGTCGAGCCCGCTGAGGAAGGCCAGAGGACTACTCCCACCAAGATCGATGCAGAACAGCTGCTCGAACAAATGAGCAATCAGTAAACGGCTCATGCGGCATATCCATTTTATCGGCATCGGCGGGGTCGGCATGAACGGCCTCGCCCAGCTGGCCACTCAATCCGGCTATACCGTTTCCGGCTCCGACCGCGCCTACAATCCCGACGCACAACTTTTCAAGACACTTGAATCGCTCGGCATCACGATCTTCCCGCAAGACGGATCGGGGATAACCGAATCAACCGATCAGGTTATTTTCAGCACCGCGATTGAATCCGATAATCCGGAGATCGTGCGGGCAAACGAATTAAGCATTCCCCTGCTCCACCGCGCCGAATTTCTCAATGAGCTGGTGGGCGATGCCGAACTGATTGCCGTGGCGGGAACCGCCGGCAAGACCACAACAACCGGCCTGCTCGGCTGGATCTTTGAGTGCCTTGGTAAAGATCCGACGGTCTATAACGGCGCGGCGGTGCTCAACTGGAAAACCGACTCCACCCTCGGCAATGTGCGCAAAGGCAATTCCGGACTCTGGATCATCGAGGCCGACGAGTCCGACAAATCGTTTCTCAATTTTCGCCCAACGCACTCCGTCGTTACCAATATTTCGAAAGACCATTACGAACTCGACGAACTGCACGCCATGTTCGATCAGTTTGAAGCACAAACCCGCGGAACCACGGTTCGCGGCCCCTGCGCCAGCGAGTTGAGTGTTCCGATGCTCGGCCGCCACAACCTGGAAAATGCCCAGTGCGCCATGCAGCTCTGTGCCGAACTGGGGGCCAATCTGGAAAAGGTGCGCGATGCGATCGCCCGCTTCAAGGGGATCGAACGGCGACTGGAAATCGCGGGCGAGACCGGCGGCGTCACCGTTATTGACGACTATGCCCACAATCCGGCAAAGATTGCCGCCGCTCTTTCCGCCGCAGCGGAAGCCTATGGAACCGTTCACGCCTATTGGCGGCCCCATGGCTTTACTCCGCTGCGCCACGGTTTCGAGGAACTGGCCGCGGTTTTTTCCGCGCACTGGCAAAAGTATGGCGGCTCCATCTTTATCCTTCCGGTCTATTATGCCGGCGGAACGGTGGAGCGGAAAATCACCTCGGCCGCGTTGGTTGAGCGGCTTGAATCGACTGGCGTTCCGGCGAAGCTTGTGCCAGATTATGACGCTTTGCAGCAGGAACTGAAAACGTGCACCGCCGCCGGCGATGCTGTGCTGGGGATGGGCGCGCGCGACCCGGCACTTCCCCAATTTGCCCAACGACTGGTTACCGAATGGATGAGACACTGACAATTGAGAGCCCGCAGAACCCGCGCGTAAAAGCGGCGATCAAACTGCGCAAAAGCAAGGTGCGCAAAAGCACCGGAAATACGCTGGTCGAAGGCTACCGCGAAACCCTGCGTGCCACCGAAAGCGGCTGGATCTTCAAGGAACTCTATTTTTGTCCCGAGCTCTATCTCGATACCGATGCCGATCAGCTGGTTTCTCGGATCCGCAAAACCGGCATTCCCGTTTTGCAATGCTCTGAGGCCGCATTCCGTAAAATGTCCTACCGCGATACGCCCGACGGTCTGATGGCACTCTCTCCCTTGGTCGGAAAAACGCTCGACGAGCTGGAGCTTCCGGAAAATCCGCTGCTGCTGATTGCGGAAGATCTCGAAAAACCGGGCAACCTTGGAACCATCCTGCGTACGGCTGACGCCACCGGCGTTGATGCCGTCATTGCCTGCGACCACAAAACCGACCTCAACAATCCCAACGTCATCCGCGCCAGCATCGGCACCCTCTTTTTCATGCCGGTAGCCGAAGCCTCGACGCAAGAGACGCTGGAATGGCTGAAAAAGCGCGGCATCCAGTCGCTCGCCGCCGCCCCAGCCGCTGAACAGGAATATACCGACGTCGACATGCGCGGCGGAACCGCCATTGTTGTCGGCGCCGAAGACGAAGGTCTGACGGACGAATGGATTGAAGGCGCCAGCCGTAGTGTCCGCATTCCCATGCTGGGCCGTAACGACTCGCTCAATGTCTCCACCGCCGCCGCGATTTTGCTCTATGAAGCGGTTCGCCAACGGCGGAAAACACCTTCAAATTAAGACCGCTCTGAAAAGAAGCGGAAATCCGGACGAAAAACTCAACACAAACCCCACAACTTTGTCTCTACCCGTGAAAGAGTTATTTCCGCGAGGCTTCAACGCCAAGACCTTATAACTCAAAAGTTCTATTGAAAAAGCTAAATTTAGTTGTACCATTCTATCCGACGAAAGGAGGTAGTGATATGGCTACCAATCCGGCAGGCAAAGGAACCAAGACGATTGGCATCAACATGAAAATGGAGATGGCCAGGGAGCTGGAAAGACGTGCAGCGTCGATGCAGCTCTCAACTGGTGCGTATTGCAAGATTATCCTGGGCGAATGGATTAAATCGGGCAAAAAACTGCAGCTCAAGGAATCCTGACGCAGCGCGTCGCACAAACGGGAAACCGGTACTCCGGAAATGGGGCGCCGGTTTTTATTTTTTCCGCCACCCGCTCTGTGACACTATCGGCACATGAACGATTTGAAGAGTTTTGCCATTGTCGGAACCGGTGCGGTCGGCGGCTATTATGGCGCCCTGCTCCAGCGCGCCGGATGCGACGTCCATTTTCTGCTGCACAGCGACTATAGCCACGTCCGCCACCACGGACTGATGATTGAGTCGCCAGACGGCGATTTTCAGCTTCCGCAGGTGAATGCCTATGCCGACGCGCGCGACATGCCGCGTTGCGACGTTGTGATTGTTGCCCTGAAAACCACCGCCAACGATGCGCTCCCGGACATCCTGCCGCACCTTGTTAAAAAAGATACAGTTGTGCTGACGCTCCAGAACGGGCTCGGCAGCGAGGAAGAGATCGCTGACATTGCCGGAGCAAAGCGCGTGATCGGCGGGCTCTGCTTCCTCTGTTCAAACAAGATTGGTCCCGGCCACATTCGGCATCTGGATTATGGCCTCATCACCCTCGGAGAATACCGGACCGACGGCCAGCCCGGCGGAATTACACCCCGCCTTGAAAGAATTGGCGCGGCTCTTGATTCCGCCGGCATTCCAATCCGAGCCATCGATGACCTGCCGCTTGCCCGCTGGAAAAAGCTGGTTTGGAACATTCCCTTCAACGGCCTCTCCGTCGTGCACAACGCGCTGACCGATGAGCTGGTTAAAGAACCCGCCATACGCACACTCTGCCAAACGCTGATGAACGAGGTGGCCGAAGCATCAGCAGCCTGCGCCCGCCCCATCGAGCCGGAGTTCATCGAGAAAATGATGACCGACACCGAGCAGATGGAGCCGTATGCCCCCAGCATGAAACTGGATTTTGACCGCGGCAACCCCATGGAAATCGAAGCCATCTACGGCGCTCCGCTCCGGGCGGCCCACGCCGCCGGTGTGCCCATGCCCGCAACCGAAAAACTTTACCGTCAATTGATTGAACTGCAGAAAGAACGAACATGATTAGAACGCAAACCTTCGAATCCTCTGAAGCTCTAATCCAGCAAACCGAAGAGCTGTTGCGCCGGACACTCGCGAAACCGGGCAACCTGATGCTCAGCGGCGGCTCAACACCCTACGTCATCTATAACCGCCTTGCGGCCGCGCCCTGCACGATACACCCAATGCGCAACCTGTTTCTAAGCGACGAACGGATGCAGCCCTTCAGCTCGCCCAAAAACAATGCGCACAACCTGCTGCCCCTGCTCCAGGGGCTGGACTGCCATGGCCACTTTCTGCAGGTCGACACCACACTTTCCGCCCGGGCCGCGGCCGCCCATTTTGAAGAGGGCCTCCAGAAAATGAAAAAGGTCGATCTCGGCTTTCTCGGCATGGGCACCGACGGCCATACCGCCGGCTTTTTCTCGCTCGAGCAGGCCCGAATTCAGGATCGGCTCACCCTCCACACCAAACGGCCCGACGGCATGGAAGGCGTCAGCGTCACGCCTGCCTTTTTCAAGCGGGTGGAACGGATCATCCTGCTCGTCACCGGCGAACCCAAACGCGAAATCATCAACACGCTGCTGAACAATCCGCCGTCCATTCCCGCCGGCATCGCCCTCGCCAACCACCCGAATGTTGAGCTCTGGACCGACATTGCGCTCGCTTAAAACTTCCTGAATGGATTCGCGCGGCGGCGGCGAATCCTGTATTGGTTTCGCTTTCAATTTATGGAGCAAGTAATGAACAATTTTGAACTGGTACGCACACAGGACATCAAGGAACTCAACACCCAGGCCAAGGTCTACCGTCATATTCCGACCGGTGCGGAAATCCTCTCGATGGAGAATGACGACGAAAACAAGTGTTTCGGCATCGCCTTCCGCACCCCGCCGTCAGACTCCACCGGCGTGGCGCATATTCTTGAACACACCGTGCTGTGCGGCTCGCGCAAATATCCGGTAAAAGATCCGTTCGTCCAGCTGCTCAAAGGCTCGTTGCAAACCTTCCTAAACGCTTTCACCTATCCGGATAAAACCTGCTATCCGGTCGCCAGCCAGAATCTCAAGGATTTCCACAATCTGGTGGATGTCTATCTCGACGCCGTCTTCCACCCGCGCATCACGCCGGACTTTTTCATGCAGGAAGGCTGGCACTATGAGCTGGAGTCGCCCGACGCAGAACTGACCTATAAGGGCGTCGTCTACAACGAAATGAAGGGCGTCTATTCCTCGCCCGACTCGCTGCTGATGGAAACCTCGCAGCAGTCGCTCTTCCCCGACACCACCTACGGCCTTGATTCCGGCGGGAGTCCCAAACACATTCCGGAGCTCACCTACGAACAGTTCAAGGCCTTCCACGAATCGTTCTACCATCCCTCCAACGCGCGCATCTTTTTCTACGGCAACGACCCCATCGAAGAGCGTTTCCGCATTCTGGAGGAATACCTCACGGACTATAAAAAGATCGATCCCAACTCCGGTATCGATCTGCAGGAGCCGCTGCCCTCGCCGGCCCGCATCGAAAAGCCCTACGCGGTTTCGGCCGACGACGAAACCCCGAAACCGATGTTTACCGTCAACTGGCTGCTACCCTCGCCGACCGACGCCGAAACCGTCTTTACGCTCAATCTGCTCGACCACATTCTGCTCGGAACGCCGGCCTCGCCGCTGCGCAAGGCATTGATCGAATCCGGCCTCGGCGAAGATATTACCGGCGGCGGCATTGAAACCCACATGATCCAGATGATGTATTCCATCGGTCTCAAAAGCGTCGAAACCGCCGACCTTAAAAAGGCAGAAACACTCGTTTTCGACACCCTGAACGAGCTGGCGAAAAACGGGATCGACCGCGACGACATCGAGGCGGCGCTGAATACCTTTGAATTCGATCTGCGCGAAAATAATTCCGGAGGCTTCCCGCGCGGCCTGTCGCTCTGGCTCAAATCACTCAACGCCTGGATCTATGACAGCGATCCGCTGGAGCTCGTCGCCTTTGAGGAACCGCTGCAGACCCTCAAGAAAAACGCCGCGACCAAGGGCTATTTTGAAAAGCTGATTCGCGAGCTCTTTCTCGAAAATAACCATCGCTCCACGGTCGTTCTAACGCCCGACGCCGAGCAGGCCACCCGCAACGAAGCGGAAGAAAAGGAGCGGCTCGCGGCGCTTAAAGCCGAGATGAATCCGCAGCAGCTGGAACAGATCGTCGCTGACACAAAACGACTACTCGAACTGCAGGCCACGCCGGACACCGAAGCGGCACTCGCCACCATTCCGCTGCTGCAACGCAGCGATCTGGACAAAAAGGTCCGCACCATTCCGCGCAACGAAACCGCGATGCACGGAACAACCGTGCTTACACACGACCTGTTTACCAACGGAATTCTCTATCTCGACCTTGGACTCGACCTGCACGGTCTGGAACAGGAAGATCTTCCCTATGCCTCGCTGCTCGGCAGCATGCTGTTGGAAATGGGCACGAAGCACGAAGACTATGTTTCGCTCTCCCAGCGCATCGCCAAGAAGACCGGCGGCATTTACGGCACGCCGTTCCTCTCTGCGCTCGAAGAGTCCGACCAGAGCGTTACCCGCTTTTTCCTGCGCGGCAAGTGCATGGTCGACCAAACCGACGAACTGCTCGCCATCCTGCACGATGTCCTGCTGCTGCCGAACCTGAGCAACCAGGAACGCTTCAAGCAGATCGTGCTGGAGCATAAATCGGAAATGGAAACCGCCATTGTTCCGCGCGGCCATTCCGCCGTCATGACCCGCCTGAAGGCGCAGCACCACGAGGCGCACTGGGTCAGCGAACAGCTCGGCGGCGTGGAAGCGCTCTTCTTTATCCGCAAACTGGCAAACGAGATCGAAACAGATTGGCCGGCCGTACAGCACCGACTGGAACGGATCCGTCAAACCCTGCTGAATCGCAACAACCTGCTCATCAATATCACGGTTGATCCGGAGGCGATGGCTGCGGCACTGAAATCGACAGAAGACTTTATTGAAAAACTGCCCGCCACCGACCGTTTTGCTGTTCAAACCTGGACGCCGGGTTCGCTGCCCAAATCGGAAGCGCTGACCGCGCCGACGATGGTTAACTATGTCGGCTGTGCCGCCAACCTGTTTGATGCCGGCTATAACATGCATGGCTCGGCGCTGGTGATTACCCGCTACCTGCAAACCGCGTGGCTGTGGGAAAAGATCCGCGTTCAGGGCGGCGCCTACGGCGGCATGTGCTCGTTCGACCAGCGCTCCGGCGTATTCACCTTTGCCTCCTACCGCGATCCCAACCTGGAAAATTCGCTGAAGGTTTATCAGGCGACCGGCGACTATCTCGAAAATCTGGTGCTCAGCGAGGATGAGCTGACCCGCGCGCTTATCGGCGCCATCGGAACCCTGGACGCCTATCAGCTTCCAGACGCCAAGGGCTATTCGAGCTGTGCGCGCTACCTGCTCGACTACACCGACGAAGAGCGCCAGCGACTGCGCGACGAAGTGCTCACCACGACGCAGGAACATTTTAATGCCTTTGGGCGAACGCTGAAGAAAGCGTTTGAAAACGGCGCGGTTTCCGTCCTCTGCTCGCCGGAGTCGGCCGAACGTGCCGGACTCGAAACCAAAACCAAAGTGCTGTAGCTTAAAACAAAGCCAGCAAACGGTGTGGCACCGGCTTCTCCGAAGGAGAGCCGGTATCGCGCTCCCGCAATGCGGAAAGCACGCCCCACAACTTTCAAGAACTTCCGGGCATGAACAAAAAAAAGCGCCCCGCAAATGCAGGGCGCGTTTCACTGTTTTCCAGTGGCAGTCCGCGGCAGTCGGCCGCTTTCGGCTTACATCGTCATACTAAACGACATGTTCTTCACCTTGGCGGCGGCGCAGGCATCCATCACCTTGATCACCCAGCCATGAAGCGCTTTGTCGTTCGGCATAATGTTCACGATCAGTTCGCTACCCGACGAGTCGGCGGCTTCCTTGAACGAAAGCAGGTCGCCGACCAAATTGTCGAGGTTTTCATCCTTATTATAAACCACGCCGTTGATCAGGATATCGCCAACCTCCGAGACTTCGATCAGCACTTCAATCGGAAGCGCAAGCGGCTCGGACGAATCGACCTTGGCCGGAAGCATGAAGGAGAGGTCGGCCTCTTTCTTGATCAACGAAGCGGTGACCATGAAGTAGATGAGGAGCAGGAACACCACGTCAATAAGCGGCGCGATTTCGAGCTCGGCCTTTTTATTCATCAAGTCTTCAAGCAGTTTCATCGTTATTCCTCGAAGGTTGCATAGATAAGGTCGGTCGCGCCGACTTCACCACAGGCAATCATGATCTCTTTATTGGTCTTGTATTCAACGCGATGGTCGGCGCGGATCAGAATACGCAGCTCGGGGTTGGCATCCAGCTGATCGCTGACGAACGTCTTGAGCTCGTCAATCGTCACCGGAACCGTTCCGACGTAAATCTTATTATCCGCATCCACGGAGAGCATCATGCGCCCCTTGGTGTCTTCCGGGACCTTCGCATGCGAGGATTCCGGAATTTCCACTTCCACTTTTTCGAGCTCGGTTACCACCGAAGCCACCATGAAAAAGATGAGCAGCAGGAACACCAGGTCGATCATGGGCCCCATATCGACGCCGACATCATCCCTTTTTGGACCTTTAATTTTCATTTATACACCTCGTCCGGGTGGATTGCACCACACGGCGGCTTCTGCCGCCGACTACTCGCCCTCTTCTTCGAAACCGAGCGGAAGCTCACCGGTTTCCAGCGTATCGAGCAGCGCGCCGATGTTACGGCCGAGCGTCGCGGTGGACTTGATGAAGCTGTTGCGGAAATAGTAGTAGCACAGCATGGCCGGGATGGCGATGATCAGACCGGTTGCGGTGGTCACCAGGGCCTCACCAATGTTGCCGGCGAGCACTTCCGGCTTACCCATGCCCTGCGAACCGATGGTCTGGAAGGCCTTGATCATACCGGATACCGTACCGAGCAGACCGAGCATCGGGGAGGTGGCGCCGATGATCGAAAGATAGTCGATCGGCTTCATGTAGGAAGTAACCTGTTCGGTGCTGGCTTCTTCGATGGCTTCCTTGATCTTGGTGAAGTTGATGTCACCCTTGGTGGAGCAACGCTCCAGTCCGGCGGCAAAAACATAGGTAAAGAGCGTGTCGTTTTCTTTGCAGAGCTCATGGGCTTCCAGAACCTTCTTGTCCTTCATCAGCTTGATGAAATCGGGCATCATTTCGGGAACGAGCAGAATTTTTTCACGCGTGGCCAGTCCGTTCTGCACGATAAAATAAACCATGCCGACCGACATCAGGCCCAGCGGCCACATGGCCCAACCACCCTGCTTGATCATCTGCATCAGTGTGGTTTTCTGAACGGTTGCCGCGGGGGCTTCTTCGGTTTCCTGGGCAAAGGCCGCCGGGCCGATCACCAGACTCAGGCAGAATGCCAGTTTAATCATTTTCTTCATCTTCGTATTACTCCTTCATCTTCGGTTAAGCGTCTTCAGACTCTAAATTTTCCTTCAATTCCAACTCGGCGCGCATGGCATCGATTTTCACCTTCAGCTCCTGCGCCTTGTCGTATTCCAATGTATTTTTGTACAGCAATGAAATCTGGCGGATAACCTCTTCGGCCGAATCGAGCATGATGGGATTCGTGGCGCCCATTTCGGTATAAATTTCCGCGCACAGCAGTTCCGCCGGCTGCATCCACTGCAGGTTCTGGCTGTTGAAGGCAATCACCTTGGCGACAAACTCCATCGCCTGACTGTAATCGTTTTTCAAGACCTCCAGCTTGGCGGCAATGTAGAGCTTTTCGGGGGCGGCCTCATCGGTGGCAATTTCCTCATCCCAGCCAAACTTTCCGAGCAGAGCAGCAGCCTCGTCCGCACGGCCGGCATCAATCAGAGCCAATGCCTGAAAAACGCGCCCCTTTTCCTGAAGTTCAGGGTCGCGATCGTCTTCCGCAATCTTGGAGGAGATGGTCAGGCTCTTGTCGTAGGCGCCGATCAGATAGTTGAGCTCCATCATCAACGCATTGTATCTGGTGAGGTTCGAGGGAATATCACTGAATTCGGCAAACGGAGCCACCGCTTTTTCCAGCGCAGTAATAACGCGCTGATATTCGAGGTTATTCTTCAGCTCCATGAGCCGATCCTCATCCAGGTTCACCTCAAAGATCAGTTCCGTGATGGTGTTGGCGCCCAGACGGATCGGGCGCGGCGCATTGCCGGTTTGAAATTCAATCCAGTCGCCGTCGCGGCCGACAATAAAGCCCTTCCACGAACGGCCGCCGGACATCACCAGCTCGGCCTTGACCGAAGCGGCGGACACGCCTTCTGCCAGCAGCACCCCCGCCAGCACCAAACCTAAAATCGCTTTGTTCATTAGAGAACCCCCAGTTTCTTAAGCTGTTCACGCGCCTCATCGGCCAGCGGATGATCTTTGGTGTATGCGTCATCCACCATGGCTTGCAGCGTCTTTTTAACCTCTTCGTCGCGGCCGAGCTTGCGCAAGCAGTCCACCGCAGCCAGATAGCCTTTGGCCGCCCACTCACCGTCGGCATAGCTCTTATAGAGCAGGTAGGTCCGCTGGAAGAACGAGTGCGCAGTTTGCAGATCTTCACGTCCAAGGCGGCAGCGGCCCATGCCATACATCGCCTCCGCCGCAATCGGTCCGCGCCATTCCGGAATCCCCATGATCATATTGAACGATTCTTCCGCCTCTTCATAGCGGCCGAGTTTAAGCTCTGTATCGGCCTTGATCAGCTGCGCCCAGCCCATCTGAGGCTCCGCCCCGAATAGCCCCTGCGCCTCATCAATGGTGGCGAGAATGGCCGCATCGTTTCCAGCCGCCAGCAGCTGATAGGTCTTGGCGCGATAGCCGTGCCACAGCAGGTCGGACTCTTCATAGGTCGCTTTGAAATAGTCAAAAAGGCGCCCCATCTGCTCGGCATTTTCCGCGGCAAGCGCGGCATCGCACATCATGGCCAGCGAAACCGGCGAGGTGATTTTCAGCGCAATCTGCTCGCCCACCAGGCGGGCGCCGAGTTCCGCGGCCGCCTCTTCGCCTTCGAGCATGGCCCTGGCCACTTCCAGGCGGAGCTTAAGCACCTCTTCGCGATCGTCGGCATCCGTCTGCTTGAGCTTGACCTTGAGCATCAGCTCGCTGCGGGCGGCCTCTTCGAGGTAGCGGTCGGCAATATCGACGAGCTCGAGAATAATCTTATCGACGCCCTGCTGCGCCGGATCGTTACCGAAGCGCTCAATAGCGTCGATGTAGGCGTTAATGGCGTCGTCCAGCTTGGCCTCGCCCTCTTTCCAGAGCTCCACCTGGGACTGTCCGATCCAGAAAACGGCCTGCGCCACATCGGCCTGCTCTTCCCAGCGATCCATGTACCATTCCATGAGCTCAATGATCTTCGGCCACTTGGCCTCGAGCTTATAGACCTCGGCGGCGCGGAAGGCCGGATAGGAAGCCTGCTGCGGAGCGGTGGCTTTGTCGATCGCTTTGCGGTAATCGCTCACGGCACGGTCGAGCGCCTCATAGTCGTCTTCCTTGGCACCCTCAATATCGCCGCGCATAGCATAGGCTTCGGCGACCAGCGCGTCGTCGGGGAACATTTCGATAAACTTAGTGAAGACTGCTTCGGCTTCCTGCACCAGCTTGGCAGAGGCTTCCGGATCGCGCTCATTGCCGGCCTGGCCGAAGGTACAGACCGCTTCGCGGAACATCGCGGCCGAATAGTGTACACCGCCCTCATGCTTTTCCTGATAACCGCGAAAATCGACCAGCGCCCCGGAATAGTCGCCCTGCATCATGCAGGTCATGCCGCGGTAATATTGCGAATCGGCGGCATTTCCAGCCTCGGGATATCCCCCGAGAATCACCCCGAACTGTTCATTGGCCGCCTTATAATCCTTTTTCAGGAAGTAACCGAAGGCCATCATGTAGTGCATGTCGGCCTGAAGCGCCAGTTCGTTTTCATCGGTGGTAGCCGGCAGGGATTCCAGATATTTCTTCAGGCTGACCACCTTTTCATAATCTTTCTGTACCGCCAGACAGTCATGCATCATTTTGCTGAGCAGGGTCCGCGCATACTGTCCATCCGGGCGTTCGTCAAGATAGGCGAGAATGCGTTCCTCTGCACGGGCCCGTTCGTTTACATCATAGAGCACCAGCACCGACTGGAGCATGGAGGCCTCGCCGATTTCGCTGGTGCGGTCGTCGCGGTAGAGCTTATCGAAAAGTACATAACCTTCCCAATAGCGCTGGACCTCGGCATAAATCTGCCCGATCCGGAAGGTAACTTCATCCTCATAGGGCGGCAGCTCGGAAAGCGTTTTCTGCGCGTCCGTGATCTCGGTAACCTTCTCCTGAGCTTCCTTATTGCCGGATTCGAGCTTCTTGTAAAGCTTGTCAATTTTGGCATAGGAAAATTCCATCAGCTTTTCGCGCGGCAGCACCATGCGGTAGAGCAAGAGGGCGTTGAGATAGTCATCATCTTCAAAGCGCGAGCGGCCGGCCTTCATCAGCGTGAGGTTGAGCGTGATGTCATATTTGGCGTCGGTGCGGTAGAGGCGCGGCAGCCAACCAAAGAGCTTGCTCCAGTTTTTCGACTCAACCAACGCCCGAACCCCCATAATCTGGCAGAGCTGGCTCACATCCGCGTCCTTGGCCAGATCGGCGGCGCGGTCGAGCGGATCCACACATTTGGCCCATTTTTCCTGGCGGAAGAGCGCCTGCCCCAGCAGCAGGTTGGCGTTATAACGGTCCTCCTTGGTCAGGTCTCCCATCCCCAGCAAACGCCTTGCGACCTCTTCGATCTTGCCCCAGTCCTCGGTTTCAAAGAGTCCCTGAGCCACCATACGCAGCGCCAGACGCTCCTGCTTGCGCGGCTCGTTGGCGAGATATTCGTCGAGGATCGGCGTGGCGGCGGCAACATTGCCGGTCTGATGATAGGCACGCGCCAGCTGGAATCGGCAGGACTGACAGGTTTCGGCGCCCTGCGGATCGGTCAGATCGCGGGTACGACTGATGACTTCCTGCAGAGCGGGAATGGCACCGCTATAGTCACGACGCTGCAGCATGGTATCCGCCATGCCAACCACATCGGAAATTCCCATCGTGCTGAAATCCTGCGCCGCAGCAGTTCCGGCTATCAGAACAACAGCCACAGTCAACGCCTGGAAAGAAGCACCCAAACAACGGTGAACAAAACTCATATAAAACCCCTCGCTAAACAGCTGGAAAAACCAAAAAGCAAACAGACAAAATCGCTTGCCCGATTCACTCCTTGCCCGCATCTTTCGTGAGCAATTTGTGTAAGCTGTAACAAAGTATCCATAGCGGAAAACTATTCAAGCCAATAAACCCGAAAAAACGCGTCGCAAATGCGCAAAACAGCCGCAATTGCAAACATTTGTTGAGCACCCGCCACAGCCCCGTTGTCCAAAAAAGTGGAAAGGAGGAAAGAATGCATACTGCCACGACATTAAAACATTGGATGCATCATGTTCACGACGGCTCGGTCAAAGCCACGCATTTTACCGGCCACCTGCTCCACGAAAGGAGTTTCTGGGGCATTCTGGCCATCTTAATGCTGATTGCCGGCCTGTTTGCACTGGTTGTCATCTTCGGCACGGAATCAATGCCGGAAGAATATGTTCCGATAATGCCGTATGGCTTCTACCCATAATTAGCGGCTTTCGGAGAGCGCATCCAGCGCCGCGTGCTCGGCGTCCGGTGAAAGCACTTTTTCACCCACAAGCTTCATTGCGGCGGCTCCGAGCGGCGCGGTAAAGACAATGCTCATTACGGCGAGAGCCAGAATGATGCTTCCGGGGGTTGTTTGCATTCCGCCCCCCCGCATGGCCATCAGCGGCACCGCCCCCATAGCCGCCTGCACCGTGGCCTTCGGCCAATATGAAACCATCACAAACAGCCGTTCCCCGCAATCAAGCGGACTGCCCAGCAACGAGAGCAGCACCCCGGCGCTGCGCGCGATCAAGCCACACACAATCAGTCCGAGTCCGGCCAGCCCCGTCTCCCACGCCAGCGCAACATCCACCTGCGCACCCACCAGCGTAAAGAGCATAATCGAAGCAAACACCCAGACCTTGCCCAGCTTGGCGGAAATTTCGTGCGCCACATGCTCGCGCTTTTCCAGAATCAGAAAACCGATCGCCATCACGGCCAAAAGCGCGGCAAACGGGATTGCAACGCCATCGAGCAGCTGCTCGAACCGCACCAGCAGAATAGAGACACCGACAACAATCAGCGTACGCTTGGTGGCGCGCGGATTAAAGCGCTCAAACAGCCGCAGCAAAACCCAGCCGAGCAACAGCCCCGCGCCGACCCCCAGCAGCACCGAAACCGGAATTCCCGCAAATTTAAGCAAAACACTCTCCGAAGCACCGGTGTAGAGCCCGAGAAAGACGGAAAAAATGACAATCGCAATCACGTCATCAAGCGAGGCCGCCGCCAACACCATCGTCGGAATCCCCTTCTTCGCCCCCATGCGCCGTTCTATAAAACCGATCATCATCGGCACCACCACCGCCGGCGAAACCGCTGCGATGATAAAGCCCAGCATCGCCGACTCCAGATGGGTCAGCGACAAAAAGCGCGGCCCCAGCAGCGCGATCGTTCCGCCCTCCATAATCCCCGGAATAAAGGAGAGCAAAAGCGCCTGCTTCCCCACTCGATTGAGCACATCGCGGCTCAGCTCGAATCCGGCGCGCAGCAGAATCACGATCAGGGCAATCATCCGCAGGTCGGCCGACGCCTCAATAAATCCCGGATCCATCAACCCCCAAACATGCGGCCCGAACAAAACGCCCAGCAACAGCACACCCAGCAAACCGGGCAACCGCAGCCTGCGGAACACCCAGTCGGCCAGCAATCCCAGCAGAATCATCTCAGCAATGCTAAACGCCATCGTTTTCTCCTTGAAAACCGTATTGATGCAACGGTTGACTATCGGAATGCAATACAACAGCAGAAAAACCGCATGCCGCACGATATTTTTCCTCGCCCTCCTTGGAACGGCCCTCTTCAGCCTTGCCCTGCCGGAGGGCGTGATGCTCAACCTCGACCTTGCCCAAACCCAAAACGGGCTGATTCCAAACAAAACGCTCTATCCCCTGCATGTTCCCCTCGGCGGGCTTAAAACCAAAACCATCGGCAAGCGCCGCGTGCTCGACTTTCAGCCGGGCCAGGGACTCGACATTCCGCACAGCTCACTGCTCGACCCCAATGAAAAGGGCTGGGTTATGCTGACGCGCATCCGCGCCCTCACCGACGGCATCGTCCTCTCGCAGCACAACAGCAAGGTTGGCTACACGATCTACATCAAAGACGGCTCCATCCATGCCGCCGTCAAAACAGCAGACAGCTCCTTCGTCCTCAAGGAAAGCGCAGACTACGGCATCACTCACTGTCACGGAAAATGGGTATCCATCGAACTGCGCATCCAGCCCGACCGAATCTGGCTGGGGATCGACCGCCGCCGCGTCGCCGAAGCCCCGCTAGAAAACCCGCTTAAAGGAAACGATCTGCGCATCCGTCTTGGCCAGCAACGTCACCTGCCGACATCACTCCAGCTTCTACCGGATGCCAGCCCCGACGGATTTGCCGGCGCGATGGCATCACTCAAAATGGTGCGGCAGGCTGACTAGAACGGAACAAAGTTGGTGCGCGGCGTAATTTTTTCCACCGTCTTCGCCAGCAGCTTGGCGCACTGCTCCAAATCCTTAAGGCTGATCAGCTCGCACGGACTGTGCATATAGCGCAGCGGAATGCTCAGCAGGCCGGAAACCACACCGGCACGGTTAAGCTGGATCGCGTTGGCATCGGTTCCGGTTCCGCGCGGCTCGGCATTGATCTGAACCGGAATCTTTTCGACCTTGGCGGTTTTGACAAAAAGATCAAACAGCTTGGCATTAATATTCGGCCCGCGCGTCAGCACGGGGCCCTTGCCGAGCTCGATCAGGTTTTCGCGCTTCATCGCCTCGCCCATGTTCGGATGGTCGGTGGCAAAGGTGACATCAACGGCGATGCCGATATCCGGATCGATTCCATAGGCGGCGGTGGTTGCGCCGCGCAGACCAATCTCCTCCTGCACCGTGGCGACCGCATGGATCTCGGCGGAGGGATTAAGCCTGGCGAGCTGTTTTGCCGCTTCGAGCACCACGAATGCGCCGGCGCGGTCGTCGAACGCGCGGCCGGCGGCCAGGCCGTTGGCCAGCTCCTCAAACCCGTAGGCCACCACGAGCGGATCGCCAATTTCGACCATTTTTTCGGCGTCTTTTTTATCCTTCGCGCCGATATCGACCCAAAGATCCTTCACCTCGGAAACCTTTTTGCGCTGCTCGGGCGACTGCATATGAATCGCCACCTTGCCGATCACACCGCGGACGATGCCCCTTTTGGTCATAATCTGAACGCGCTGGCCCTGCGCAATCTGCGGATCCCAGCCGCCGAGCGCCTGAATCCAAAGAAAGCCCTTGTCGTCGATATAGGAAATCTGAAACCCGATTTCGTCGTAGTGGCCGGCAAACATAACGCGCGGCGAGCCGCCCGGATTGACGATGGCGTGCGAATTGCCGTGAGTATCGGTCCAGACCTTGGCGGCAAACTTTTCGGCTTCGGCCTTCCAGACCTTGGCCACTGGCGCTTCATAGCCCGACGGGCTGATGCTATTGATGAGATGGGCGAGAAACTGCTTGGCTTGTTTGGTCATAAAAACTCCTTAAATTCGCGAAAGCATAATTCCTAAAGGAGTTGGACTGGCGAAATCAAACCATCTTGCGCGTTTTCGGCCCAGACCGGCTACACCTGATCAAGCAGCGGCTCCATTCTCCGACGCCCTTTCCGGCGTTTTTCCTGCTCCGCGAGCGCAAAATCCGACGAAGAGCCGACCAATCCAATGAGCAAAAGAAGGCCGGCCACCGTCCCTAACGGAAAAATAAAAAGGTTAAAGATTGCCAACAGGTAGCCGCACGTAAGTCCCCATGCCCGCACAAAGAAGACACCGATCGCAACCAAAACAGAAAAGAGGGCCAGGAAAGAATAGACCGACACCCACAGAATAAATTCGGCACCTCCAGCGGCACCACTCAGCAACTGGAACACAGCCAGAACACCATAAGTAATCGGCAGCGCAAGACTCAGCACCTGCAAAAAAGGCTTCCAAAACACAATCGGCGCGGAGCGGGGCCTTTTGCCCACCGACGGCCCGCGTGTCCGGCGCCAATTCCATTCGTCCACCGCCTTCGGCGCCGCATAGATGCTGCTTGCATCCCGATCACCCACCGCGCCATCGGCATCGTCCCGATGACTACAGCGCCCATATCGATACCGTTGCTCCAGGCGCCGGAAACGGGTCATTTCAAAATAGCCGAGCACGCCCAGCGAAATACCGGAGAAGACCAATAAGGTAATGTTTGATTTTCGACGGCTGTTGTACGGCTCGCAGAGCTCGCCCGACTGATGCATCAAGCGCAATGCATGGGCAGAAAAGCCCACAAACAACGCAAAGACAATAATTCCCGCCAAACGTAAAAATCGCAACATCCGGAACACCTCCCTAAATATCCCACGTGTAACGAGAACATATTAGCCCGCAATTAGATTCCGTCAACATTTCTGCTAGTATTTTTTACTAAATCAAAGCCGGAGTCGCCGGCAGGATTTTTTTTGCATTCCGGTATTGGACGCCCGAGTCGGTTCCTCTATATTCCGCTCCTTCCCAAACCAACAAAGGAAAAGGATTTATGAAGAAACTGGTGATTGGACTGCCCAAAGGCAGCTTGCAGGAATCGACCTACGCGCTTTTTAAGAAGGCCGGATTCACCATTAAGGGTGGCTCGCGCTCTTATTTTCCGTCGATTGACGATGAAGAGATTGAAATCCGCATCCTGCGTTCGCAGGAAATGAGCCGCTATGTGGAACACGGCATGCTCGACGCCGGCATCACCGGCCTCGACTGGATCGAAGCCAACGGCTCCGATGTGGTTGACCTGTGCAGCCTGGTCTATTCCAAGCAGAGCAAGCGCCCGGTCCGCTGGGTTCTGGCCGTCCCGAACGATTCCGACATCGCCTCCGTCAAAGACCTCGAAGGCAAAAAGATT
>CAZABK010000001.1:23140-101733 GCA_964483355.1 uncultured Verrucomicrobiota bacterium
GCGTCGGCATTGTTGAACGCTGGCTCGAACGCAACGGCGTAAACGCCGAGGTCGAGTTTTCCTGGGGCGCCACCGAAGTAAAGGTGCCCGACTTTGTCGACGCCATCGTCGACATCACCGAAACCGGCAGCTCACTGCGCGCCAACAACCTGAAGATTGTCGACACCCTGATGGAGTCGTACACCAAGTTTTTCTGCTCCCAGGATGCCTGGGCCGATGAATGGAAGAAGCAGAAGCTCGAAAAGATTGCCCTGCTGCTTAAGGCCGCTCTCGACGCCGCCGACAAGGTGCTGCTGAAGCTCAACGTGGAAGCCGCCAACCTCGAAAGCGTCAAGGCACTGCTGCCGGCACTGCACGCCCCGACGGTCAATCAGCTGACGGACGACGGCTGGTATGCAATCGAAACCGTGGTCGACGAATCAGTCGTTCGCGAAATTATTCCGGACCTGAAGGCCGCCGGCGCTGAAGGAATTATCGAAATTAGCTTGAACAAAGTCGTGGCATAACTATTGTACTTGCCCTTTTGAGACACAATCAGGAGTTACTATGGGTACCATCAAAAAATGGCGTAAGAAAAAAATGTCGAACCACAAACGTCGCAAGCGTCGTCGCGCGGATCGTCATAAAAAGAAATAAGCATTGAATGCTTAACGATTTCAAGGCTGGGCGCCTGCGCCCGGCCTTGCTTTGCGTTTTTAAAACCTTGGAAACCCCGCGAGGATGCGGTTTCCAAGGTTTTTTATTATTGAAACCTGAAACCTGAAACCTGAAACCTGAAAATGGTAACGGCATACATTCGAATTCAAGTTTCAAACTACTCTTCTTCGAGCAGCAGGTTGCGGGCGCTGATGCACGGACCGGGGAACATGTCCACAAATTCCTCGGGATCCTCCTCATAAAGCTCGCACATCGAATCGTAGGCACTGCGGCCATAGCGCAGCACACTGCCGAGCGTCTGCTCCTGCACGTCCTGCAGCACGAAACAGAGCTCTTCATCGGTTGAATCCTGCACATTGAGCAGCAGCCGGGACTTGTGCGGATCCGCCTTTTCCGGGTTGCGGGTGTAGATGCTGTATTTCACATACTCCACCACGCGCGGGTTCATTCCGGCCTCAATCATAAAGATCAGCTCCACCAGCTCGACGCGCGAGAGCACTAACCGGACATTCGGCAGATTGATTCCTTCCGGCACCGCTTCATTCATCTGCTCGAGCGACTGCTCAAAATCCTCGAGAATTTCCTCACGGGTAATATCCGCCGTTTCCGGAACCCAATGGATCATAATGTTGTTTTTCGGATCATTGTAGAGCAGCGGCAGGTCGACCCGAAACGTCGCCTCGCAATCCGTGCACTCCACCCGGTTAAGCTGATTCTGCATCAGTGCCTGCTTGAGCTCCGGATCGATCTCGACATTGATGGCTTCATACAGGCAGACCTCCTGCGGCGTGCCGCAGGACGGACAGGTAATATTTACGGTTCGGCTAATGCTCATAGTAGTTTTAGGTGTTAGGTTTTAAGTATTAAGTTTTATCCTGCATTCGGAAACAAAACCGTGAATGGACGCTAATGCACGTAAATCACGAAAGGCGCACCAAGCACTCTGTTTCCCTGAAAAAATTCACGTTTATTGACGTTCATTAACGGTTCATCCATCTCCACCTTCGGCTCACATCTGCAACCGTTCATCATTGAGGATGGCGTGGTATTGATGCTCAAGATCGGCAATCTCGCGCTGCCAAAACATTTCGCTCCCCCAGTCCGGGAAATTGGACCGGAATTTGAAATCATCGCACTGCGTGCTGCACCACGCCAGAAAATAGATAATCCGCATGGCGCGCAAAATTTCAACCAGCCGCAGCTGACGGTCGTCAAAATCCATAAACTGCTCATAGCCCTCGAGAATCAGATTAATCTCATGGCGTGTGCGATTGGCATGGTCCGGCAGCAGCAGCCAGATATCCTGCACCGCCGGCCCCATCACCATATCGTCAAAATCGATCACCATCAGCCCCTCATCGGGCCGCTCGAGAATATTGGCGCGGTGGCAGTCGCCATGAATGCGCTGCAGCTCGACATCTTCAAATTCGCGCAGGGCGATCTCAACGATCCGGCCCGTCACATCCCGGAAACGGCCCGCCTGATGCGGCGACACAAACCCGCCGCCGAGCAGCAGCTCTATCTCGGGAATGGTGGTGGTTTCCGGATGCATCTGCAGGCGGTTGGGCGCATCGCGATACGACCCGGCCAGATGAATGCGGCCCACCAGACTGCCGAGCCGCTGCCAGCCCTCGTCGGTATGTAGCGCCATTTCGCGCCCCGACTTTTTCGGAAAGACGGAAAAGAGAATGTCGTCATATTCCGCGATCGTGCCGCCATCCGAAAGCGTCAGCGGCGCAACAACGGGAATTTCCTCCTCGGCGCAATCGAGCACAAAATCGTGTTCATCCTGCAGCGCGGCGCGCTCCCAGCGACCGGGACGGTAAAACTTGGCGATCAGCCGCGCGCCGGCAACCGACTGCAATTCATAGACGCGGTTAATATAACTCGGAAGCGGCGCGGTCAGCCCGGTTAAAGAGCAATTCATGGCCGACTCCACCGCATCAAGAATGCGGTCCGGCGTCAGGTTGTCGAAACTTGCGCTCATACTTCCAGGGCTTCGAAAAGGTGTTCTGCATCCTCGAACGAATCGACGATGATGTCCGCGCCCTCGGCTTCGAGCGCGGCGCGGCTAAACTGGCCATTACAGACCGCCACCGACACCATGCCGTTGGAGCGGGCCGCTTCAATATCGGAGGGCGTATCACCGAGCAGAAATGACCCTGCGGGATTTCCCGCGCGCTCCAGCGCCAGCGCCGCCATGCGGTTGCGGTCGCCGTCGTCGTCGCCAAAACCGCCGATGTCGGTAAAATAGCGCTCAATACCGCCGTGCTTGAGTTTGAGATAGGCGGTCTCGCGAATATTGCCCGAAACCAGCGCCAGCTTCCAATGCCTGGATACACGCTCGAGAAAATGGATGACGCCCGGAAAAACCGTCGGCGGAAACTTGGCCATATTGGCATCGAGATGAACCGGCAGCAGCTCGAAAAAGTGCGCGGTTTTGGCGGCATCGAGCTCCAGCGCGTTTTCGCGGACGAGCTGTTCGACGACGCGGATATCAGTTGCGCCGGCAAAGTTAATGTGCGCCATATCGACAGGAACGCCGTAGGCCTGCTCGAACGCATCGCCAAAGGCAATGCGTCCGGCACCTTTGGCATGCAGCAGCGTGCCGTCGATGTCGCAGAAAATATAGCGCGCCGGCGCTTTCATGGCCGGACTTAATCGACGAGGTCGATCAGCTCATTAATGGCGTCGGCCTCGGACATTTCCTTTTGGGGCTGACGCTCTTTTTTCGGCGCGTTATCGCCGCCTTTCTGCTTCTGCGGGCGACGGCGCTGCGGACGGTTATTGCGTCCACGACCTTCGCTGCGCTCAGGCGCTTCGTTTTCGCCACCGACATCAAATGCCTTGCGGAACGTACTGATACGCATCTTCTTCACGCCCTTGCCGGCGATCTTTTCTGCCGCCGCATTGCCGGAAACCAGGATGGCACCGGCGCCCTTGGCCTTGGCGGCTTTGGCGAGATATTTGGCGTGAACCTCCGGCGACTTGCTGTAGACGACCGTGATGCCTTCAAACTTTTTGCCGGCCGGAGCCTTGTTCAGCGGTGTGCCGGAAAGCACAACCACCATGCCGACTTTTTCACGCTGCGCAAAACGCGCGAGACGGCGCAACAGCTGAAGCTGGTTGCGCGGAGCTGCTTTGCCCTTCATGCCCATCGATTCGTTGAGAGAAAGACCATCAATCACCAGCACGGTGGCCGGCTTGAACAGGTTGAATAAACCCATGTTATATTCCTTTATGTTCGTATTTCATTGTTCCATGCACATACACCGTCGTTCCGGCCGCAACCATTCGTAGTGGATCTGCGGCGATGGGCGGTGTGTCAGCCGTGCAGTAAAAGTGCGGGAAAGTATCCTATTCGCCCCGCTTGCGCAAGTCTGGATTTCCGAACGCCGGAACGGCTACGGGTGAATGTAGCGGAACGAAGCCAGGGCGGTGGCAATGCCGGTGAGCAAGCCCATGAAAACTTCCAGACGGGTGTGGCCCAGCAGCTCTTTGAGCTTGTTTTCCGAGAGATGATGCTCGTGCAGCAGCTCGTCAACGATCTGATTGAGCAGTGCGGCCTGCTCGCCGGCGGCCTTGCGGACGCTCTGGGCATCGAACATGACCACGATGGCAAAAGCACAGCCGAGCGCAAAGATGGCGGAATCGAATCCTTCACACAACCCAATCGAGGTTGCGAGCGACACCGCCATGGCGGAATGGGCGCTCGGCATACCGCCGGTACTCATCATATAGCTGAAATCGAGACGGTGGCTCTTAACCAGACAGCACACCATTTTAATGCTTTGAGCAACAAACCAGCCGAAGATTCCGGCCCATAAACTTGGATGCAGAGAATTCATTTAAACCTTTCAGTAAATTGATCGACACGCAGATTCCCAAACATCGGGAAACAAATCGACCCTATTCCTTGCTCGTTTTGGGGCCGACGCGGAAGAGGTCTGATATTTCCTTCGGGAAACGCTTAAGCCGCCAGGACGGATTTTCAAACGGCCCTTCCAGCCGGATTTCGAGAAACTTGCTCACCGGATAGGTCAGGAAGCGCATCACCTTATCGGCCACGGTTTCGCTGAGAATCTGCACCTGAATGTAGGCATCGTAACCCTGCTCCGGGCTGTAACTCCCCTGCCCGTCGGCACTGATCAGGTTGCCGCCGAAATAGGCATCGGAAGAGGAAATCCGGCCGTCACCGATGGTAAATGTTCCGCTCAGTTTGGTGATGCTGAAAATGTCGAAGCCCGGAATGATTTTGCGCATCAAACGGGAAAAATCCTTAAAAAGCGGCAGGTCAGCCAGTTGCCCGTCTTTAATCTTCACTTTCCCGCCGCCCGTGGCCGCCGCATAAAAGTTGGTTGAAAAATCGGCGGCAAGCTGGATTCTACCGTTCATTTTGCCCGATGCGGTTATTTTTTTGTCGGGATAGAGCTGCGAACAATATTGCCGGAACCCCACATTTTTCAGCTGAAGGTCCAGCGAATAGGGTCTGGCCGCTTTCGCCGGATCGAGCTCAACGGAAAAAGCCCCCCCCCCACTTCCGCCGCACAAGCCAAAGTGCATATTGGTCACGCTCAGCGCCGGGCCGACACAGCGAATCTGCGCCTCAAACTGGTCGCTCTCAATAAACGGCATGCGGAAGCGATCCGCTTTCAGCTGCGCCGTAAGATCCGTCTGCTGCATGGTGCTCCAGTCATAGCGGCCATGCGCCTGCAGCAGAACGCTTCCGCCGGCGGCATCGAGATGGGTTCCGAAAAAGTCCAGCGCAGGATTGATCATCTGCTCCACGTCCGCCGGATCCATCGTGCTGGCGACATCAAACCGGGCCAGGGAATTGAAATAATCGATCTCCACCCACCCTTTTACATACCGGCTGTTTTTCGTACAGAGCAACGGGTCAACCCGCAGCGTGCGGTTGGTGTAGGAGGTTTCACAATTGAGCGAGTCGCACACAACCCCCTCATAAGCCACATCGGTCGCCGTGCCGCCGATATTGATGTAAAACCCGCTCCAATCCTTCAGATTGGCTCCGCACTCCACATGCAGCCTGGGTGGCTCGTTTTTATGGTGGAACCTGCTGATGTTTTGGACTGCGGCGGGGGAATATTCCAGCGGCTCTTTCAGCAGATGCGGATCAAACCCGGTTTTGACCGCGAAACCGAAAACAGCGGTTTCCCGGTTAAAAAATGCGGACCCCGTCAGCGGGCCGCCGCGCATTGCACTGCCGACCTGCGCCGCGCGCTCTTCCTGCCCGCGCAGGAGGCCATCAAGCTGCTCCAGCTCAATCCGCGGCTCCGACACCTGCAGCTGGCCGCGCAGCACCTCAAACATCAATCCCTTATACGTCAGCCCGCGCACCGAAAAAGAGCCGGACAGATGATCCGCCAGTTTATTCACCGGCGCCGGGCCGAAATCCATTTCGAGCCGCGGCATGTTTGTAACCTGAACCCCGTAGCCCGGCAGTCTTCCATGGATCCATTCGGGAAGCAGCAGCATCAGCTCGGTTGACGTCACTGAATTGAACAGCTCTCCCCCGACGATGCCGGACACAAAATCATATTCCCCGGAAAGACGAACTGCCTGCAGGTCCCGCTCCAACTGCGCGTTTTGCACCTGCAGCACCGGCCAGGCAAACGAAGCCTCGACACTGCCCTCAGAAAAAGCGACGCCGCGAAGGGCGGGATTTTCCGCCATCGCCGACAGCTCAATCCGGCTCGCCGAAAAATCGGCAGCATCCAGCAGGAAATCGACATCAACCTCTGCTCCCGCCGGAAGGGATAGTTTCTTGAGCTGATTTTCCAAAGCGGCAAACTGCTCGCCGGACAATACCACCCGGCGCTCACTCGGCACCGCGGCGACAGCCATTCCCGACTCACTCGGCGCCGCGGCTAATGCCTCCTCCGGCTCATCGGCGACGGCGGCGCGCAGAAATGTGCCGTTGAACTCAAAGCGGGAGCCAAGCCACACCAGCTTGCCATCGTCAAACCGCACCTGATCGGACATGAGAGCGAGCGAGGTTTCGAGCCGTTCGATTGTGCGGACCGGACTCTTCTCCGGAATCGCCACGCCCCAGCCCAGCGGAGGATTGATTTTTGCACCAGCGGCAATCAGACGGATGCTCCACCCCAAAGCCCCCGATGCATCTTCCAACCGGCGAAAGCCCTTGAAATAAACCTCTCCGACATTCAGCACCGGGGCAAGATCGTCGGGATTGCTGCTGTAATAACGAAGGTTATCGGCCCGCCAGCCGCGTATCGTGAGCGTAACCTTGTCCGCATCCACCGGAATGCCGGCGGCATTGACGCGGCGCAGCACCTCGCGCAAAAGCGGATCCGGAACGCCGACCGTCCGCAGCAGCACGAACATCAGCAACAGCAGTAAAAACAAAACCGCCAGGATTCGCACAAAGATGCGAACGGATCTGTAAGCGCAAAGGGAAAAACGTCGGCCTGGATGCGCGCGGCTCATCTATTCTGCTTCGGCTGCCACCGATTCTTCGGATTGCTCAACAAGATTCTGCGACAGGGTCTCAACCAGCGTCTTATCAAGATAAAAGATCACATCGCGCCCCTTGACCATGGAATAGAATCCTTCCGGCGTCTCGCGCCCCACCAACAATACGCGGCCGAGCTCGTTGGTGCCGGCCAGCTCGATATGCAGTTCCAGCGCAGGAGCGGCGAGGCCGTAGATTTCCAGTTCGCGCGGATTGTAGGTCACGTATTTTGCCGTCTTCAAAACCGACAGGCGGTTTAACAGCCATTCGGTGAGCTCCAGATCAACCGGATCGGAATCGGCCGTCTCGACGGAAACTTTCTGGATCGTCTCGCGATCGAGCTCCCAAATCGAACGCCCCTTATAGGCCAGCGGATCAGCCATCCGGTCCGGCAGGAAGGGCAGATTGATTTCATGCACCGCCGGATCACCATCGCGCCGAATCAGCAGGCCATCCTCTTTGCCGGGAGTCGAAAGCACTTCAATGCGGCTGGCTGCCCCCTCTTTCGCCGCGCCAAACTCAAAAACCCAATCCACCACTCCCGGCGCATCCGCTACATCGTAATCGATGACAACCGCTTCATTCCAGGTTTTGACCAGCTCGGCCACCACATCGGCATCCGCCGCCCACGCCACAGGCGCAACAACACTCCAGCGACCGCTCTCCTCCATCTGCAGCTCCAGCGCATCGGCACCGTGGCGAATCGACACGCCGGTAATCTCCTTTGAGGGAACAGACAGCACACTGGCATCGCGAAAACGGTCGGACAGGACGTTGAGCAGATCCAGCACCTCGGCCTTGAGCGCAAAAACCGAACTGTCGTCGGCGCGGCGCGCATAGACCATGCCGTCCTGATCCGCGAGCTCATCGCCAATCATCAGCATGCGGGAGGCTCCGTCGACGCCACCGAGCGAAATCTGCCGGGCGCCGCCCTGCAGGCCATAGATCGAAAAATCGGAAACATTATCCGCCACAAAGTCCTCGATGCGCAGGCGATAGAGCTGCTCGATATAGCGAGCAACCTCCGCCGAATCCGCCGGTGCCGATACCGGCTGCTGAATCTGCCAAGCGCCCCGGGCATCCTTGATCATCTGAACAAACTCTTTGGTTCCACGAACTTCCACCTGCCGCACGCCGGCCATTTCGCCGGCAAAAAGCGTCCGGTCGCGCAGTTGCGCCGGATCTGCCGGAATAACGGCCAGCAGCTTGTCCATCACCGTATAGAGGCTCTCGTCCGCCGCTTCTTTCACATAGACCATGTCGCCGAGCGCCGTTTTGCGGCCCACCAGCCACTCATGCCGGCCCTGGTTGTCGACCGCCGTGATCTCAATGGCCGGTTGCGCAAAACCGTATTCGGCGGCGTCAAACCCGCGCGTCTCCAGCTGCTCCGCTGTAATGGTGGTTCCCTTGCCCAGTGAATTAAGGTTGGCCACCAGCCGCAACACCAGCGCCATATCGGCCCGTCCCATTTCCGGACCGCCGGAACCGGCCATCCACACGCCGTTTTCCTGCACGCAGCGCACCACCGTGTTGGATTGCCGGAACTCCAGCGAAACCAGGGTGGCGGGATCGAGAGCAAACAGCCGGACGCGGCGGTATTCCCGGCTCGGAACCTTGGCGCGCCAGACTTCCTGCGCAACAATAAATGCCCCCAGCACAGCAATGCCGACGAACAAAAACAACGTGGAACGATTCTTCATCTATTTTCGTCTCCGGAATCCGACGATTAAACCAAGTACAGCGGCCACCACCGGAATGCCGACCAGATTAATCCAGATCTGCTTGTGGAGCTGCTTCTGGGAAAGGCTGATACGGACCTCCTCGATCGGCTTCGGCGCGATCGCCATCAGCTCCTCGCGATCGAGCAGCCAGTTGAGCGCGCTCATGAACAGGTCCTGGTTTCCACCGACCAATCCGCCGTTACAGACAAAATCGGAATCGCCGACCACGACCATGCGCGACGGCTGGATCTGCACATCCAGCAGCTCCTGCGCGGCCCCGCGCTCCACCGCCACCGCCAGCGAAAACGGTCCGCGGCGGTCGCCGGTATTTTCGTCAAACTTGGCCGACTTATCCTCCACCTGCGTCTCCGACCAGCTCTCTTCGGAGGTCACCGCTAACGACGAAACCGTCGGGCGATCCTCGCCCGGCCCCTCTTCGAGCGGCATCACCGAGCGCGGCAGGATAAACTGAACAATCGACTGCATCTGCATCGTAATCGGATGCGGCGTGTAGCGGCGAATATGCACATCGCTGCCGCGCAGCGTATTTTCCAGATCGACCACAAAATCGTTGCGCAGGCCGACGCCCCAGCGGCGCAGCATCGGCTCCAGCCCGGTCTCCTTCAGCGCGTCGAGCAGCACCATCACGCGGCCGCTGCGGTTGAGATATTCCTCGATCATCTCAACCTCGACCGTACTCAGCAGCTTCGACGGACCGGGAATCACCAGCGCCGCCGCATTTTCCGGCACACGGCTTTCGGCGCTGAGCATCAGCTCCTTCACCTCCAGATTATCGCGCACCAGCTGGGTCGCGATTTTGGAAAAGCCGGTCATCTGATCAAAGTCGCTAACCCGCCGCTCGCCATGTCCCGCCAGAAAATAGACCACGGGCAGCTCATCCTGCATCAGCGCCTGAATGGCGGAAGAAAAAGCCTGCTCCCCTTTAAAGGCGGTAATCACCGGTTCCTGCCGGCCGCGCACAATCTGCGTTTCGGCCAGATCGCCCTGCCGCACCACCTTGCTTTTTCCGGCCAGGTCAAAAACCACCACCTGCGGTTCGGTCAGCCCATACTTGGTGGCCAGCTTTTCGGTGCGGGCGCGGTCGCGCGCCGGATCGATCCACTCCACCTGAATGTTTCCCTGCGAGTGGTATTCATATTCTTCGAACAGGTTTTCCAGATCGCGGTCCTGAATAAACTTGTGTTCATTCTGGAAAAAGACCGTCACCTTGACCGGCTGATCAAGGGTATCGAGCAGGTTCAGCGTCTTATCGGAAAGCGCATAATATTGCCGGCCGCTCCAGTTGGCGCGCACCGGATTGCGCAGCGCGATAAAGTTGATCAGCGCCAGCAGCACCAGCGCCAGCAGCAGCGTTCCGACAATGTTCAGGTTGGAAAAAATTCGTTTCATAGCCAATCCGGATCCACGGCCTAGAGCCGTTTGCCCTCCACCACCTTCGTTGTCGCAAAAAGAAACCATGCCGCACTGCTGAGACACATGACGGCGATGCGGCTGTCCACCACCCCGCGCGCAAAATCAAGCATATGGGCAAACGATGAAAAATACTGGCCGATCATCCGCACCGACGGATTCTGTGCCGTATAGGCCATGAACGCCAGACACAGGCATGCGCCGAACAGCACGGCAAATCCGCTGATCGCCGCCACAATCTGGTTCGAGGTCAGGCTCGACATAAACAGACCAACGGCAATATAGAGACCGCCTTCGAGCACAACGCCCAGCACCCCGGCGCGCATCGCGCCCGTATCGGGAAAGACAATGCCTTCGGCCGGACACAACTGGCTCAGCACCAGCGCATACACCAGAACCGGCAGCCACAGCACCAGATAAAACACCAGCGCCCCGGCAAACTTGGCCAGCACCAGTTCGTGCACCTCGACCGAGGTCGTCAGCAGCGATTCCAGCGTGCCCAGCTTACGCTCCTCGGCAAACAGCCGCATCGTGATCAGCGGAACCACCACCGGCAACGCAAACGTCAACACCGGGCCGCCAAACATCAGTTGCGTCGCAACCGTCAGCGATTCCCCGTGGGCCAGCTGCCCCAGCAGCCAGACAAAGTTGGCCCCCGTCAGCACCCAGAAAAAAAACATCACCACATAGGCGACCGGCGAAAGGAAACAGGCGCGCAGCTCCTTCTTAAACAGACTCCAAAACACACTCACGGCGTTGCCTCCCCGTTGCGGGTAATCCGGACAAAGGTATCCTCCAGCGAATGCTCCTGCTCGCTCAGTTCGCGCAGCGCCCAGCCCTCCGTCACCGCCAGATTAAACAGGTCGACGCGCAGATCGGCGGAATCCGCCTCGACTTCCAGCCAGAGCCAGCCGTCGGGCAGCATTTTGGCATTACACACATCCACGCCCGGAACCGCATCGACCTTTGCCACGGCCGCATCCTTTTCGGCCATCACTTCCATTTCAATCGTCGCGCAGGCGTGCAGCTTGCGGTGCAGGTTTTCCGCCGAGTCAGAAGCCGCGATCCGACCTTCATTAATAATCAGAATGCGCTCACAGATCGCTTCGACCTCCTGCAGGATATGGGTCGAGAGCAAAACCGTGTGCCGCTCCGCCAGCCGCTCGATCAACTCGCGCACCTGACGAATCTGGAACGGGTCAAGGCCGACAGTCGGCTCGTCAAGAATCAGCAGGTCGGGATCATGCACCAGACTATCGGCCAGGCCGACGCGCTGGCGGTAGCCTTTGGAGAGTTGGCCGATGATGCGCTTGCCGACCTCGGTCAGTCCGCACTGCTCCTTGACCTCTGCAATTTTTGCCTTGCGCACGGCAGCCTTGACGCCCTTGAGCTCGGCGCGGAAACGCAAATATTCATCGACGCGCATTTCGGGATAGAGCGGGCAGCTTTCCGGCAAATAGCCGATGCGCCGGCGCACCTCCTGCGGGTGCTCGGCCACATTAAAACCCGCCACCTCGATCGACCCCGAATCGGCCGAAAGATAGCCCGCCAGCATACGCATCGTGGTGGTCTTGCCCGCGCCGTTCGGCCCCAGAAAACCCACAATCTCGCCGCGCCCCACCTCAAACGAAATATCGTCCACAGCCAGACGCGCCGGATACTTCTTTGTTACCCCAGAAACTTTAATCATATAAAAAACCCGTAAAACGAAGCACTGTATTATGCCCGAACCCCCTTGTGAGTCAAGCAACCGCACAGAGGTTCCAGCCCTCTCCAAGAAACAAAAAACGGCACATGGAAGGGGAAGGTTTCCACGTGCCGCTCCGGATAACGACTACCCTTATATTAAGAGATTATTCTTCTTCGCTTTTGGGTCCACGGCGCCCACCGCGACCGCCGCGGCCCTTCATGGATTCGCGGGCGGTCTGGCGCTCTTCGTCGCTCAACTGGCCGTCGCCGTCGGCATCAAACTCCTCCAGCATCTTTTGACAGGGACGCCGACCTCTCCGGCCCTGCATTTCCGTGTCGCAGTCCGTCTCTGCTGCACAGGCCATCGAAATTGCGCCCATCATAGCCAGAACCATTACTGCGGTCATCCATTTCTGAGTTTTCATGCGTTGCCTCCTTGGGGTTAATTTGCATTCCGCGTGATGGTTGTTAAACGGCGGCCACAAAAAAATATTGCGCATTTTTTTCGAATCAAAAAATGCGCAACCCGGGAAACAACAGGAAACACCGCCTGCCCCTTACGGTCGGGGCATCTCCCGCACACGCAGCGGCAGCGAGGCCATAGCAATTCCGTCAACCGAAAGGTTAATCTGGTAGTCGGCAAACTCCTCAAACTTGATATTGTGGAAGTTGAAAATGAGATTGATGGCCACCGAACCGATATCTTCGCCCATACGCGGACCAACCTCGCCCTCCATCGGCTGGAAGACCGGAATACCGTCGGGGTTGACCAGCTGGAGAACAACCTTATGAACGCCCTCCTCCATCTTGTCGAAGCGCAGCCGCATGGCAATGGCACAGGCCGGATGAACCACCGGCATCTGAACGGCATAGATTTGATCGAACGTGCCGAGCAGATTTAATTTTCCGCGGTTATCGGTGGCAGCATCGCAAAGGGCAAAAACTTCAATTTTCATATCCAAACTCTCCTGCATTCAAAGTAGGCGAAGCCGTCGGCATAAGAAAGCAATAGTCTTAACGAATAAAGAGATTCACACAATTGAAACCGACCGTTCCGCGGAACGAATAATTTCTCAGTTATAAAAACACCGGTACCGGACAAAGTCTGAAAAGGAGAAAAAAACAGGCTAAACCAGAGGCATTGGCGAATAACCCCAAACTGGCACGCATTATGCTAGGAAATAGTCTTACAACATTTCCCGTTGGTTCCGATGGCCGGAGGCCTCCCCCCTCCCGCGCCTCCGGTCATTGGAACCGCTTTTTATAGCGGCGCGCCGCGACAATGATTTCCTCTTCTCCTTCAACCCGCCCATTCTGCATCAGGATTTTTCCGTCGCAGATGACGGTGTCGATGCAGCTGGTGTCGGCGCTGTAGACGAGATCATCAACGAGCTGGTAGCCCGGCGCGAGGCGATGGTTGGAGAGATCGACCAGCATGCAGTCGGCCAGCTTGCCGACGGCGATTTCACCGCAATCGAGTCCCAGTGCATGAGCGCCGCCGACGGTGGCCATATCGAACACCTCGCGGGCGGAAAGCGCCGTCGGATCGTTATGAACCAGCTTGGCGTGCAGCGCGGCCATCTTCATCTCTTCAAGCATGCAGAGATTATTGTTCGACGAACAGCCGTCGGTGCCGAGCGAAATCTCGACGCCGCCTTCGCGCAGGCGGTTATGCGGAAAACTGCCGGAAGCCAGCTTCATGTTCGAAACCGGGTTGTGCACCACCTTCACACCGCGACGCGCCAGAATTCCGATCTCCGCGTCGCTGACATGCACGACATGCGCGGCCATCACATTTGGGCCGAGAAAACCGATCTGCTCCAGCCATTCAACCGGACGAACGCCGTGGAGGGCGACGCAATCGTCCACCTCTTTTTCGGTTTCGGAAACATGGATATGAATCCCGAGCCCATGTTGATCGGCAAACGATTTGACCCAGCGCAGCGAAGCTTCCGAAACGGAATAGATGGCGTGCGGCCCCAGCGCAAAGCTGATGCGGTCGGAATAGTGCTGCGACTCGGCAAACAGTTTTTCCGTCAGCGCGCGCTGTTCGGCAGCCTTCTGCTCGTCGCCAAAATCAATAAAGACGGAAGAGAGTACCGCGCGCAGTCCCGATTCCTCAACCGCGCGGGCGGTTCCGTGAAAATGCCAATACATATCGTTAAAGCAGGTGGTGCCCGACTTAATCATTTCCAGACAGGCCAGCCGCGCGCCGTGATAAATATCCTCTTCATCCATCTGGACTTCCAGCGGCCAGATATGGTTTTGCAGCCAGTCATGCAGTTCGAGGTCTTCGGCATAGCTACGCATCAGCGACATCGAAGCGTGCGTATGCGCATTCACAAAGGTCGGCGCAATCGCCATCCTGCACCCGTCCAGCACCTGCGCGTCCGGCGCTTCGAGGTCGGGGCCGATCGAATGAAAACGTCCATCCTCAATCCGCACGTCCGTCGTCCGGCCATCCAGCTCAACATTCTTAATCAGCAGTCCCATCAAAAATCCTCCAGCCATTTGGCCGCCTAGAGTGTCACACGAAAGAATTTGCAGGAAGAACGGATGAGCGGTAATTTTTGCCTTTTACTATGGAGACTCGTATGAAAAACCTCGTTCGCCCCGTTTTGCTCACCGTCGCCCTCTTCCTCTTCACTGCCCCGCTTCGCGCAAAAGAGTTCCTGAACCTTGAAACTCTCGTGCAGCAATCCGCCGCGGCAACGACCGAAAAATATCCCGATTCCGACGATGTGCTGATCGACGACTTTACCCAGACCGAATATCAGGCCGACGGCACCTCCGTCACCTGGAGCGACACCGCAATCAAAATCCTGACCGAAAAAGGCAAGCGCGCCCACCGGACGCTCTCTTTGAGCTTTAACGTTTCCTACGGCACCTCCGCCTACAACCTCGTACAGGTCATCAAGCCCGACAGCACCGTGACCGCCGTCGACATCGACGCACAGAGCAAGGTGATGGTCGACCCCAGCCAGATGAGCTCCAACATTTACAACCCCAACTCCAAGATTCTGCAACTCTCCGTACCGGGCCTCGAAGTCGGCGACACCCTGCGCTACGTCGCCCATCGCGTAAAAACCAAAACCGTCGTCCCCGACACCTGGAGCGACTATCAGGTCTTTGAACACACCAGCCCGATTGAACGCACGACCTATCAGGTGATCGCCCCCAAAGAGCGGCCACTCGTCAAAATCGCCCACAAGGCCGAAGTTTCCGACACCGTCCAGTTCGAGAAAAAACAGAGCGAGCAGGACGACAAGATCATCTACACCTGGACCGTGCGCGATGTGCCGCGCATGTTTGACGAACCCAACATGCCCACACGCTACACCGTCGTCCAGCGCCTGCTCGTCAGCACCATGGAAACCTGGGAAGACCTGTCCCACTGGTATTGGGAACTCTGCCTGCCGCGTCTCGAAGCCACCACGCCGGAGATGGAAGACAAGGCCCGCGAGCTGACCGCCGGCTGCACCAACACCACGGAAAAAATCCGCGCCGTCTTTAATTTTGTTTCGCAGGATATCCGCTACATGGGCATCACCACCGAAGAGGAAGCGCCGGGCTATGAGCCGCACGACGTCTCCACCACCTTCGAAAACCGCTACGGCGTCTGCCGCGACAAAGCCGCGCTGCTTGCGGCCATGCTGCGCATCGTCGACGTCGAAGCCTTTCCTGTCATCATCATGGCCGGCCCGAAAAAAGATGAAGAGGTTCCGCAACCCTTCTTCAACCACGCCGTCACCGCCGCGCTCGACGATAACGGCGAATATGTGCTGATGGATTCCACCGACGAAAATACGAAAGACATTTTCCCCTCCTACCTCCAGAACATGAGCTATATCGTCGCTCGCCCCGAAGGCGAAACCCTGCTCACCTCGCCGGTCATTCCGGCCGACGACAACCTGCTCCGCATCACCTCCACCGGCGCGCTCGACGCCGACGGCAACCTCAAGGCCGAAAGCGCGCTCGTCTTCGAGGGCATCAACGACACCGTCTACCGCGGCTACTTTTCCAGGATCAAACCCGAAGAGCGCCGCCGCTTCTTTGAAGGCCACCTCAAGCGCTCCATGCCGACCGCCGAACTCCAGAGCCTCGAAATCCAGCCGGAGGAGCTGCGCGACACCACCCGCCCGCTCACCATCAACCTCAGCTACACCGCCGAAAACCTGCTCATCGAAGGTCCCGAAAACCAAATGCTCAACCTGCCGCGCCTCGGCAGTTCGCTCGGCTACGCCAATTTCCTGATTGGCCAGACCGGACTCGAAGCGCGCAAATATCCGCTCTTCAACCGCATGACCGCCGGCATCCGCGAAACGCTCGAACTCGACCTGCCCGCCGACAGCGGAACACTCAACATTCCCGGCTACGATAAAATCGAAACCGGCACGCATTCCTGGAACGTGCAGGTGGCGCAGTGCGGCAACACGCTGAGCGCAACCAACACCTTCCTGCTCAACACCGTGGAGTTCAGCCCCGAGGAATATCTGGCGCTCAAGCAGAGCCTCAAGGACATTGAATATAACCGCCGCAAACGGCTCATCCTCAACCGCCCTGAAGAAAAAGATGGAATCGATTCCGACGTGCGGATCCTCGAAAGCGAAAACAGCGTCATACTCGAAAGCGCGCGCCGCTGGAAACAGACCATCCGCACCAAAACCGAAATCCTCACCTATGCCGGCAAGAAGCGTTATTCCGAGATCAAGCTCGCCTACAACCCGGCGTGGCAGCAGGTCGAACTGACCCAGGCCAAGGTTACGCTTCCCGACGGAACCATTAAGGAGATCAGCGACGAAGAGCTCAACATTATGGATGCCGGCTGGGTCGCCGCCGCTCCGCGCTATCCCGCCGAAAAGATTCTCGTCGCCAACCTGCCCGGCGTCGAGGTCGGCAGCATTCTCGAAGTGGAATATGTCTCAACCGTCGACGGCAAGCCGTTCTTCTCGACCACCCAGACCTTCAACGGTCATGAGCCGATCGACCGCACCACCTTCACCATCACCGCGCCGGAAACGCTCAAGCTGGACGTCCGCAACACCGGTGTCGCCGAAACGCAAACCGCCGGCGACGATACCATCACTTACGAATGGACCGCGGAAAACCAGCCCGCCGTCAAAAAAGAAGAGGCGCTGCCGGCCTGGTGGACCTTCAACCCCGCCGTATTTATTTCGGCCGGCACCTGGAAAAGCTACGGCCACGAACTACGCGAACACCTGCTCGCCCAAACCCGCAACCAGCCGCGCGCCGACGCACTCGCCCGCGAGCTGACCGCCGACCTTGAAACCAACGAGGCAAAGGTGATCGCACTGCGCGACTGGGTGGCCAAAAACCTGCGCGCCGCCGGCCCCGGTTTCACCGGACTGCCCATCTCCGCCCTGACTCCGGCCGACCAGACCCTGACCGAGCGCTACGGCAACAACGCCGACCGCATGGTCGTCCTCTACACCCTGCTCAAGGCCGCCAAACTCAAACCGGAGTTGGTGCTTTCCGGCAACATTCCGCTGATCCGCGAGGCCGCCGAACCGCTGCTGGCCGTGCCCTCGCGCACGGCCTTCAGCGCGGTACTCATTAAGCTGAAGCTCAACGGCGAAACGATCTACCTCAACGGCTCCACCCAATATGCCGCCCTCGGCGCAACCGGCTTTGACCGTCGCCCGATGCTCAATCTTGACAACGGCCGCACCGACACTATCCGCGCCGCGAGCAGCAAAGGCAACCGCAGCCGCATGGCCTACGAAATCAGTATCGGCGCCGACGGCGAAGCCGGCCTGACCCGGCGCGCCGCCATGGAGGGAACCGCCTTTGAAGGCTTCCACAAGCGCTATGCCGAAATTACGCCGGAAAACCGCCGGCGCCACTATCTCGAACTTGTCTCCGCCGTTTCGCAGTCGGCCCAAGCCGCATCCGGGCTGATCACCGACTACGAAAGCTATCCCGGCAAGTTTGAATTTTCCGTGGCCGCCCAGCGCTATGCGGTGCAGGATGGCGACTATCTTTACTTCACCATTCCCGGCGGCCTCGGCGATCTGCTAAAGTACCGCTCCAACGAACGCGAGCTGCCGCTGGCGTGGAACAGCCATGTCGACAGCCTGATTGAATATAACATTGTGCTGCCCGACGGCTATGAACCGGCGATCCTGCCGGATGACTTTTCGTGGCAGGCGCCGGCCGGCGCCGGCTTCGTTGAGGTGGCCGTGGAATACAGCCCGCGCGCCAATGCCGTGCGCATGGTGCAGATCGCCGACCTCAAACCGGCACTCATTCCGGCCGAAGAGTTTCCCGGCATTATCGAAGCCTCCCGCCAACTCGCCCATCCCGCCATGCGCACCATCCTCCTGAAAAAGAAAGACTGACATGAGACTGCACTGGCTCCAGCACGTTCCGTTCGAGGGACTCGGATTTATTGAAACCTGGGCAAAATCTCAAAGCGCGAAAATCACCAGCACCCGCCTGTTTGCCGGTGAACCGCTCCCGGAATCCGACCAGTTTGACTGGCTGGTGGTGATGGGCGGACCGATGGGCATTTATGACCACGACAAACATCCCTGGCTCGTCGCCGAAAAACAATTTATCCAACAAGCCATTGACGCCGGAAAAACGATCCTCGGCATCTGCCTCGGTGCACAGCTGATTGCCGATGTGCTCGGCGCCAAGGTCTATCCCGGCCCGCAAAAAGAGATCGGCTGGTTTCCCATCAAACGTTCGGCAGACGCCCCGGCTCTGCTCCCCGAAAAGGCCGCCGTTTTTCACTGGCACGGCGACACCTTCGACCTGCCCAACGGCGCCCTGGGCCTGGCCTCCAGCGAAGCCTGCAAAAATCAGGGATTCATTTATGAGAACCGCGTTGTCGGCCTCCAGTTCCACATGGAAACCACACCGGAAAGCATGGAGGCGCTGATCAAAAACTGCGGACACGAACTGGTCGACGCGCCCTTTGTTCAGCCTGCCGAAGAGATGCGCGCCGGGTTCACCCACATAAAAACCGTCAATGCACTGATGGAAGAACTGCTGGACGCTCTTCCTCTCGCTTAGCCCTGCTTGTGCTCGTAGACGTGCACGTCGCGCTGCGGGAACGGGATCGTGATATCGTTGGCATCGAACCGTTTCTTGATGGTTTCGGTGAGTTCAAAGAACACGTCCCAATAGTTTACCGGCTCGACCCACGGGCGCACCACGATATTCACGCTGCTGTCGCCCATCTCGGACACCGCCACGACCGGTGCCGGTTCCTTAAGAATGCGCTCATCCGCCGCGATGATTTCATTGAGGACCGCCTTGGCCTCATCAATGTCATCATGGTAGGCGATGCTGGCCATGATCTCGATGCGCCGGGTACCATTGGCGTTAAAATTGGTGATGGTTCCCCCCATGACCTGGGCGTTGGGCACGATCACCTTCTTGTTGTCGGGCGAGCGCAGAATGGTCGTGAAAATGCCGATTTCGACCACGACCCCCACACTACCGCCCGCCTCCACGAAATCGTCGACCTTCAGCGGCTTGAAGATTATCATCAGGACCCCCGAGGCAAAATTGGAGAGGGAACCCTGCAATGCCAGGCCGATGGCCAGGCCGGCCGCACCAAGAATGGTAATGAACGAGGCGGTCTTGATATTGAGTTTTTCCAGCGCCGCAATGACAACGAAGGCCTGCAGGCCCACATACAGGAGGCTTGCAACGAAAGAAATCAGCGTGGGATCAACCTGACGCTTTTGCAGCAGCCGGACCATTCCCTTTTTGATCGCCCGGGCAACCCACATCCCGATGACAAGGATGATCAAGGCGCCAACGACCCTTACGCCGTACTCCACTCCGATGGCCTGGAGTTTTTCCCACGCCGGTCCCGCCTGGCCGGCAACTGCTGCGACAGTATTCGTATTCATGGCATTCTCCCTTGTTTACATTTATCATTCGTGGTCGCCTGGAGGCAGCAGGTTACAGAACAGCACTGAACCCAAACAAGTGGATATTTCTTTTCAATCCACTGAAATCCCATACCCTTATGCCTTTCAAATAAAGGAGCGCGATATGCAAACCAGACGAACCTTCATCAAAACGTCCATCCTCGCACTATCGGCCCTCCTGCTGTCCGCTTCCGCACAGGCCAAGAGCTGTCTTTGGAAAGTGTCGTCAGCCGCCGGCACGCTCTATCTGCAGGGATCAGTTCATGTCCTGAAGCCGGAAAACTATCCGCTCGCTCCCGTCATCGAGAACGCCTATGCCGAAAGCAAAGAGCTGATTCTGGAGGTCGATATAAAGGACATGACCTCCCCGCAAACGGTGCAGCTTATGATGAGCAAAAGTTTGCTGCCGCCCGGCAAAACGCTGCAGACCGAACTGAGTCCTGAAACCTATGCCCAGGCTGAAAAGGCATTCTCCAAAGCCGGCTTTCCGATTGCGGCCATGCAGCAGCTCAAACCGCTGTTTGCGGCAATCACACTCACCCAGCTGCGCCTCCAGGCCATGGGCTTCAATCCCGCGATCGGCCTCGATCAATACTTTCACGGCAAAGCGACGGCCGACGGCAAACCCGTGCGCGGCCTCGAAACCGTCGAATTTCAGATCAACCTGCTCGACTCACTGGTGGAGGAAAACCAGAACGAATTTATGCGCAAAACCCTCAGGGACATCGAACTGATTGAAACACAGCTCGACGAGCTGCTGAAGGCGTGGTCAGGCGGCGACATTGAGGCTCTGGGCGCCCTGCTCAATGAAAGTTTTGAAGGCGATCCCGCGCTGTTCGACAAATTCATCGTGGCGCGCAATATCGCCTGGGCGGAAAAACTCAACACCCTGCTCAAGGATCCCACGCCCCGCATGGCAGTGGTCGGGGCCGGCCACCTGCCCGGCGAAAAGGGATTGCTGGCACTGCTCAAGGCCCAAGGCTGCAGGCTGGAGCAACTCTAAACGGCTAACGGCGGTTGCGGCGACTACGGCTGCTGCGATTACGGGTTCTGTAGCGGTCGTGCCAAAGATGCTTAAACCACATCCGGGCCGTTGAAATAATCAGTAAAAGCCCCGAAACCACAATACAGATGGCCAGCACAAGGCTGGATGTTCGGTGGGCGGAAAGATTTCCCGGATCACTGTGACCCGCAACATAGCAGGCCACCCCCAGAAAAAGGATAATAATCGCTACCCACAGCGTTCCCCGCTGCGGTTGCATTTTAAACATCGGCACCCTGCCGCCACTCTGAATCATTCGAAACCCCTCAAAATGGAAGTTAAGATGCGGCCATCCATCCCGCTTGAAAAGAAAAAAGCATAACAAACAAGGTGGCTTCCCCTTTTGCATTGCTATCGATCGGACCGCCGTCCTATCATTTCGCCATGTTGCCTCAATGGATCATTGAAAAGAAACGCGATGGCGCGGAACTCGGCACCGCCGAAATCCGCGACTTTATCGCCGGCTACACCGACGGCACTATTCCTGACTACCAGATGTCCGCCCTCGCCATGGCGATCTATTTCAATGGCATGACCGCCCGCGAAACCGCCGACCTCACCCTTGCCATGATGGAATCCGGCAAGATCATTGATCCGCACAGCATTACCGGCATCAAAGTCGACAAACATTCCACCGGCGGCATCGGCGACAAAATCTCCATTCCGCTCGCCCCGCTCGCCGCGGCCTGCGGCGCGACGGTTCCGATGATTTCCGGCCGCGGACTCGGCATTACCGGTGGCACGCTCGACAAGCTTGAATCCATTCCCGGCTACCGCGTTGGACTCAGCGAAACCGAATTTTTCCAGACCCTCGAACAGGTCGGCTGCTCCATGATCGGCCAGACCGCCGAGATCGCCCCGGCCGACAAAAAACTCTACGCCCTGCGCGACGTCACCGCCACCATCCCCTCCATCCCGCTGATCGTTTCGTCGATCATGTCCAAAAAAATGGCCGAAGGGATCGACGCGCTGGTGCTCGACGTCAAATGCGGCTCCGGCGCTTTCATGAAGGATATTGAACGCGCCCGTGCGCTTGCCAGAGGGCTCGTCGACACCGGCGTCGCCATGGGCAAAAAGGTCACCGCGCTCATCACCGACATGAACCAGCCGCTCGGCCGCGCCGTCGGCAACGCCCTCGAAGTTCGCGAATCGCTCGACATTCTGCAGGGCAACGGCCCCGCCGACTCCCAAGGCCTCACGATTGAGCTGGCCTCCCGAATGCTCGCTGTAGCCGGGATCGCTGATCGCGGCATTGAGGCAAAGCTGCGAGATCGTTCCGCCCTGCAAAAATTTCGCGAAATGGTCGCCTGCCACGGCGGCAATCCTGACACCGGGATTCCCGTCGCCGAAAAACAGATTCCCCTCCCCGCGCCCCACCCCGGCTATGTTACGCAGGCCGACGCCGAAACCATCGGCCGCGCCGCGCTCCTGCTCGGTGCCGGTCGCGCCAAAACCAGCGACACAATCGACCATGCCGTCGGCATCGCCGACCTCAAAAAAATCGGCGAGTATGTGGAAGAAGGCGAACCGCTCTGCATCACCCACTCCAACGGACATGAAGACGAAGCCCGACTCCAGAAGCTGTTGCGCTCCGCCTTTAAAATTTCTGACAAACCTGTTGAACCGAAAGAACTGATCCATGAAATCATCTCTGGTTGAGCGCGACCACGCCCTGTCTCACCTGCTTGATCTACTCGCTGTTGAAGGCCCGACCGGCCGCGAAGCGAAAGTGGTCGCAGCCATCACGGAAAAACTGATCGCCGCCGGCTGTAAAAAGGCGTGGATCAAAACCGATGACGCGCATAAGCGGCTCGGCGACGGCTATGAAATCGGCAACCTGATCGTCAAACTGCCCGGCACCATCAAGGCGCCGCGCATTATGTTTTCCGCCCACATGGATACGGTGCCGCTCTGCAAAGGCGCCGTGCCAGTCGTAAAGGGGAATCGCGTAGAGGCGAAAGGTAAAACCGGCCTGGGCGGCGACGACCGCTCCGGCTGCGCGGCGATTGTGATGATGGCCGAGACGCTGCTGAAAAACAAACTCCCCCACCCGCCGATGACGCTGCTCTTTCCGATTGCCGAGGAAAACGGCCTGCACGGCTCGCGCATGGTGCGCTTCAAGGATCTGGGCAATCCGGCAATGGGCTTTAATCTCGACGGGCAGTTCCCGAACGAGATTGTAATCGGCGCGATGAGTGCCGTGCGTTGGCAGGCGGAAATCAGCGGTATTTCCACCCACGCCGGGCTCGAGCCGCATAAAGGCATATCCGCCGGACTGATCGGCTCCAAGGCGATGGCGGCGATTTCCGAGAAGGGCTATTTTGGAAAAATCGTGAAGGGCAACCGCACCGGCACCTCCAACCTCGGAAGCGTGAACGGCGGCGAAGCCAGCAACCAGGTGATGGACCGCTGCATCATGACCGGCGAGTGCCGCAGCCATAGTCAGGCGTTCCTCGAGCAGATCGTGAGGGTTTACAAAACCGGCTTTGAACAGGCCGCAAAAAACGTCACCAACGATAAAGGCAAGTGCGGGAAAGTGAAATTTACAACCATCAGCGACTACCGCGCCTTCCGCCTCCGAAAATCGGAACCGTGCGTGAAAATTGCCTCCACGGCGGTTGAAATCGCCGGCCTCGAACCCAACCCGCTCGTGATGGATGCCGGCCTCGACGCCAACAACTTTAACGAAAAAGGGCTGCCGACGGTCACGCTCGGCACCGGCTCGCACAAGTTCCACCAGATCGAGGAATATGTCGACACCAAGGAATACGTCACCACCTGCCGGATCCTGCTGAATATTGTTGAATGTGCGACACAATAAGATTGGCACAGGCGCCCTTTGCGACTAACTTGATCGCCTTTTAGGGGTTTATGATATTATGGAACTGTTTGGACTTGGCATTATCGATATTATCCTCCGCCTGTTGCTGGGGCTTTTGATCGGCTTCTGCATCGGGCTGACCGGCGTGGGCGGCGGTGTGCTGGTGCTTCCGGCACTGACGGTCATCCTGCGGATCGATCCCATCATTGCCGTGGGCACGACCACGCTCTATGCCTTTCTCACCAAAATCACAGCAACCTTTCACCACTTTAAGCTCAAGACGATCGACTGGGGCACTTCGCTGCGGTTCCTGTTCGGCGCCGTGCCGGTCAATATTATCACCGCCCTCTGGGTCAGCCGCCAAGGCGCAAACCTCGCCTTCAAGGACTCCCTTAAAACCTTCATTGTGGGCGTCGTCTTTTTTTCCGTCGCAATGATGGTCCTGAATATGGTCAGCCAGGCCCGACCTTCACTGGAAGAGAAAGAGCGCTCGCTCGCGGATCGCATTAACGGACACCGCATCCTGCGCAACAGCCTCAGCATTCTGGTGGGCATTATTTGCGGCGGCCTCATCGGCGCCACGGCCATCGGCGGCGGGGTCTTAATTGTGCCGATGCTGATTATTCTCTTCGGTCTGCCCGCCAGCCGCACGGTCGGCAGCGCCATATTCATTGCCTTCATCCTGACCCTGTCAACCTCATTGATCTACAGCAGCCAGGGCGAGCAGGATTATGCGACCGCCATCACCATGTCCGTCGGCTCGCTGGCCGGCGTATTTTACGGCAGCCGGCTTTCCGTAAAGCTTCCGGAAACCCTGTTGCGGACCATCGTTCTGGCGCTGGTGCTCGGCGCCGCCGTCATGATGCTCTTCAATCAGGGGCACTAAGTTTCGCTTTACCGCGCCCGCCCCGCCGATTAATCTGCATCCATGAATCCACAGATTAATCAGCTTACGCTCGACTCTGCCGCAGAGGCCCTGCAAAAACATTTGCCGGCCGCGAAACCCAGATGCGGACTGATCCTCGGCTCCGGCTGGAGCGAGGCCGTTGCAGATTTTCAGGGCGAAGAAATCCCCTATGATGAAATTCCCGGCTTCGGCAAAACCGGCGTAATGGGTCATGCCGGCAAGCTGCTCTCCACCTCGCTCGACGGCATGGAGCTACTGATTTTTAAGGGACGCCGCCACTGGTATGAAGGCGAAGGATGGACGCCCGTCATTCTGCCCGTCTACCTGCTCCACGCGCTCGGCGCCGACACCGTTTTGCTCACCAACGCCTCCGGCGGCATTCGCGAGGATCTCCGGCCCGGCTCGCTGATGACGATCGCCGACCACATCAACATGCTCGGCTCCAATCCGCTCATCGGGCCGCACAATCCCAAACTGGGCACGCGCTTTCCCGATCAATCGGAAGTCTACGACACCCCCTTGCGCGAAAAGCTGCTCGAAGCCGGCGCCGACGCCGAAGGCGTTTATGTCGCCGCCATGGGCCCCACCTTCGAAACGCCCGCCGAAATCCGGCAATACCGCGCCATGGGCGCCGACGCTGTCGGCATGTCCACCGTCCCCGAAGCCATTGTCGCCAATGCACTCGGCCTGCGCGTCGCCGGCCTCTCCTGTGTCTGCAACTGGGCCGCCGGACTCGGCCACAAAAAGCTTACGCACGAAGACGTCAACCACGCCGCCGCCGAAGCGATGCCCCGCATGAAAAGCACCATCAACCGCTTCCTGAAAGGGTTGGCCGATGAAACCGAGTGAACTGATTGAAGCCGCCCGTGTGGCCCTGAAAAACGCGCATGCACCCTATTCCGGCTACAGGGTCGGCGCGGCCCTGCTTTGCTGCGACGGAACGGTTTTTCGCGGATGCAACGTGGAAAACGCCTCCTTCGGGCTGACCAACTGCGCCGAACGCACCGCGGTTTTTGCCGCCGTTGCCGCCGGCCAAACAGAATTTGCGGCGATTGCCCTTGCCGCCTCCGACGAGCCCGCGCCGTTTCCATGCGGCGCCTGCCGCCAGGTGTTGGCCGAATTTTGCGCCCCGGACTTTGCGGTTTATGTCGCAACGGCTGACGGTTTTGAAACAACTACGCTCGGTGAGCTCCTGCCGCACAGCTTTGACCTCGGAAAATCCAATGGCTAAAACGCTCTACCTCATGCGCCACGCGAAAGCGGCCTGGCCCAAGTCCGGCCAAAGCGACTTTGACCGGCCGCTGACCCAACACGGCCAGAGCGATGCCCGGGAAATGGGGCGGCGGCTGAATGAGCGGAACGTTCAGCCCGACGCCGTGGTCTGCAGCGCCGCAGAACGGACCCGCGAAACTTTCAAATTACTGGAGCTGGAGGCCGCCAGTACGGTTTTTGACGAAAACATTTATGAAGCCGCCGCCAGCATTCTGCTTGAAACCATCCAGTCGCTCGACAACCGGTTTGACTCCGCGATGCTCATCGGCCACAACCCGTCGATGAGCTGGCTGGCCAGTCAGCTCGGCGGCATAAACATCGGCAATATGCCCGCCGGCGCAGTCGCAACAATCCGGCTGGAGACGCACCGCTGGAACGAAGCCGCAACCTGTCCCGCCGAACTGCTGGATTTCGATTATCCGGGAAAGCGCGTGCCGCCGCAACCGCCCGAATAAATTTCGGCCAGAAAAAGGGTTGCGCACCCCGTTGCGGCCGTGTAGGTTTCTGCGCTGATTTTTCAACCAACGAATTGGAAGAGGTTTGTCATGAGAATTAGAAGAGCAATGCGCAAGAAGCCGCTGCGTCGCCCGGTCAAGAAGCCGCGTCTGAGACGTCGCCGCGTTCTGGAACAGAAACAGCGCCTGATGGGTGCCGGCTACACAGAAGAGCAGCTGGTTCACATGAACTATGGCGATATCCGCGAAGCACTTCGCAAAACCGGCGCCTAAAAAACGCTTTATCGAATCGCTGAAAACGCTCCCTTCCGGAGCGTTTTTCTTTTTTCAGGGCAGGAGAATTTATCATGCGTAACATTGTGTTGGTTGGCTTCATGGGAACCGGCAAAACCACCATCGGGCGGTTGCTTTCGGAAAAGACGGGTATGACGCTGCTCGATATGGATTCCATGATCGAAGAGCGCGCCGGCAAAAGCATCAACGAAATCTTTGCCGAAGAGGGCGAGCCGCACTTCCGGGCCCTGGAGCGGGAAATGGCGCAGGAACTTTCCGCCGGCAACGGACATGTGATTTCCACCGGCGGCGGCATTGTCCTCAACTCCGACAACATTGCCGACTTTGAAACAAGCGGGCTGGTGGTCTGCCTGCTCGCCTCGGCCGAAACCGTTTTGGATCGGGTACGCCACGATACGACCCGCCCCCTGCTGGCCGGCGACAAAGAAGCTAAGATTGTCGAACTGCTCGAATCGCGCAAACCGCTCTATGAAGCGGTCGCGCACAAGATCGATACCAACGGTCTCGCCCCCGAAACCATTGCCGAACAGATTATCGGTCTCTACGAATCAAACAATTCTTGAAATCGGGGACGAATCCCCCAGAATGGGGCATTCTCACACCAACATCAGGAGCAGGATATGAGCAACGATAAAGAGCATTCACCCCAACACGATGAACTGTTGAAACAGCAGGCGCTTGAACAGCAGGAGGTCAAAGAGGTTCTGGTCTTCCTCCAGAAATATCTCAAACCCGCCGGCATCGTGATTCTCGCCATCTGCGCCATCTTCCTGGTGGACCGGCTCTTCAAATCGAACCGCCTAAAAAAAGAGGCCAAGGCCGACGCCGCGCTCGCACAGGCCCAGTCCGCCGCCGACTTTCAAACCGTGATCGACCAATATGGCTCCACTCCGTCGGCACCGATTGCAAAGATGGGGCTGGCGCTCGAAACATTTAACGCCGGACAGATTGCCGAAGCCGAAGAACTCTACAACGCCTTTGTCAAAAAGCACAAAAAGCATGAGCTGGCGCCTCAGGCCAAACTGAATGCAATCCGCTGCAAAGAGGCCGCTGGCGAGCTGGACGACGCCCAGCGCCTCTACGGTGAATTTGCCGACAACAACAGCGAGTCGCATCTGGCGCCGGCGGCAATGCTTGCTAAAGCCAAGTGCCTGACAAAGCTCGGAAAAACCGGCGAGGCCCAAATCGTCTACGAAGATGTGATTGTCAGTTTCCCGAATAGCATGTGGGCGCAGATGGCCGAAACCGAACTAAACTAACCGGCAACAACCAATTATGCAAAAGCATCCGGCGAAGGCCGGATGCTTTTTTATTACCCCAGCTCTTCGCCACGGCTCACGGGCCGCCCGTTCAGAAAGGCGGCGGTGGGCATACGCTTTTTGCCCGCCGGCTGCACTTCGAGCAGGCGCAGCGATCCCTCGCCGGTTCCGACCAGCAGGTTATCGTCCAGCACCTCGCCGGGACGGCTCGGCGCATCGACCAGCTCGGCGCGCCAGACTTTCAGCACTTCCCCGTCCGGCAGGACGCAGGTTGAGCCCGGCCACGGATCAAAGGCGCGAATGCGGTTGCGAATCTCTTTTGCCGGACGCGTCCAGTTGATCGGCGCATCCTCCTTGGAAATCTTGCGCACCTCGACGACGGCGCGCTCATCCTGAACCGTGCGTGAGACGGTTGCGTTGCGGATATCGTCGATCGCCTTGAGCAGGAGTTCGGCTCCGAAAACGGCGAGCTTGTCGTGCAGCACCGCCGAGGTGTCGTCGTCTGCAACGGGATATTTTTCCTGACGCAGAATGTCGCCGGCATCCATTTTCGGCGCGAGATAAATGATGCTGACGCCGGTCATTTCATCGCCGTTGGCGATGGTCCACTGGATCGGCGCGGAGCCGCGGTATTTCGGCAGTAGCGACGGATGCACATTGATGGCTTCGTACGGCGCCAGCGCAATGACGCGCGACGGAATATATTGCCCGTAGGCCACAACCACAAAAAGGTCGGGCTTCAGGGTGGCCAGCGCTTCGACGGCTTCCGGGTCACCGATCTTTTCGGGCGTCATGACGTTCAGCCCCTGCTCTTCGGCAAAGGCCTTGAGCGGACATGGCGTGAGGACGCGTTTACGGCCGGCGGGACGGTCGGGCTGCGAAACCACACCAATGACTTCGTCCTGCCCGTTTTCCAGAATCACCCGCAGCGAGGGAACAGAGAGCTCGGCCGAGCCCATAAAAACAATGCGCATGGCAACCTCCGTTTATTGTGCCGGCGCGGCGACCGGTGTGGCCCAGCGGTTGCGGTCGGAGAAGAAGAGCTGGTCCATGCGGTTCATCGGCGTCATCACCTTGAGCGGGAAATCCGCCGGCGTCTGACCGCTCAAAACGAGGCTTGCCCAGCTTTTCTCCGGCCCGTCAACCATCTTCACAAAGGGTTTGTTGCGGGTGATGGTCGTGACATACAGGCCGCTGATATACTGCTTGTAGTCATTGATTTCGTAAAAATCATCCATCGTCTGCGGCAGCAGAATGGAGACGCGGTTGCCGTACCAGGCCGTGGCCCAGGGCATATCCGTCACCATCACCTCGCGCGGATTAAGCCAGCTAGTGACCTTGGAGATAAAGGGCGCGTAGTATGGCGGATAGGGATGGTTCGCGTGGGGCGGCATGAGCGTCAGCCCGAGCGGAATGATCGCCAACACCACAATCAGGCACTTTAACGCGAGGCTGTAAAGCCGCACGCCGAGATCGAGACGATCGATCAGGATATAGAAAAACGCCAGACCGAACAGGATGACAAAGGGCCAGAACACATTGACCATCCGAACCGACGAATCCGCAAAAAAGCCGGCAATGACTACCGTCAGCAAAAGCGAAACTCCGACGCCCCACCGCAGGTAGTTCACCTGCGGCCGCACAAAATGGTAGAAGAAGGTAACGAGGAACATCGACATCAGAATGCCGCCGCCGAGGCCGGGAATCACGGAATGGTGCTCCTGCGAATAGGTCGTGACCCACTTTTTCTTCAGCTCGCTGACAAACTGCTTTGCCGAAAAGTCCGGATGATACTGACGCGCATACTGGTTGTCGGGATATTTCTGCGTCTCGGCCAGCGAACTGTGGGCCGCCATGCCCAGCGGATTTCCGCTGACCTTGACGTTACGATAAAGCCACGGCGAAATCAGGATGCCGAACAGCAGCGCGAACATCACCACAAAGCGCGTTCCGCCGCGGAAGCGCCCGGCCATCAGCCAGGCGAACAGCATAAGCCCGGGAACCGCCGCAACCGCAATGTAGCGCGTCAGGAAGGCAATAGTCGTGCAGATAATGGACAGCACAAACGGCACCACCCACTTCGCCCTCGGCTTTCCATCGCGCCGGTTGAGCATGGCCACCACCATGGCATGAAACGCGGCAACGACAAAGAACGAGGCCATGGTTATGTTGAGCCCCGAGATGCTGTCCTGCCAGGCCACGTTGCTCAGATAATAAATCGTCATGCCGAGGAAGCCGATCTCGCGCGTAAACATTCGCTTACCCAGCAGAAAGACAAACCCGCCAGTCAGGATTACAAATATATGGTTGACCGGCAAAACGACCCACTGCTCCGCCGGCATAGTGGCCGTGCGGCCGCCCTCGGGAATCGCAAAAGGGTCAACCCCGATCAGGTCGAAAAACTTAAAACCCGCCGCCAGAACCGCCGGATAGGCCGGCGCGTGGAACAGGTCGGGATGGCCGACAATCTGCGGATTTTCCCCCGGAGAGCGTTCGCTGATCTTCCACATACTCACCGGCCGCACGCATTTGGTGGTCATCCCCTCGCCCGCGGCAATATTGCGTCCGAGCTGGGCATAATCCATCGCCTCCTCGCTCTTCAGGCCGCGGAACTGCGTCGCGGTGTAGAGCATCGCAATAATAAGCAGGAAGAGAAAATAGAGCGACACCCGGATAATCTTGAGACCGGTGCCGGTGTCGATACTGTATACAATATCGTGAAGAGTTGATTCGAAAGATCTGTTGTGCTGCGCCATTGCCGCTCCAGTGGTTGATTACAGTTCGCAAAATGAACGATTGAGTATTCACGAAAACAGAAGAAATACAAGTTTACAGCCACCGGAAATGGCGCCTAAAACGTCGGATCGGCCCGATCCGAGAAATGCTCAAACGCCTTGCCTTCAAGTGCATCAACGCGGCCGTCTTCGTGCCGCACACACAACCGACCCGCCTCGGACAGAATCCGCCCAACCCGCGCCAGATCGCATCCGAAGCGCTCCTTCCAGCGGCGGCGCAAGAGCGCTTCGCTTTCCGGCGCCGCCGTAAAGAGCAGCTCAAAATCTTCGCCGTCAAAAAGCGCCTGCTCCAACGTTCCGGTCTTGGGAATCGCCGACGCCTCCAGCACAGCGCCGACGCCGCTGCGGCCGAGAATATGCCGCAGGTCAGTCGCCAGCCCGTCGCTGACATCCATCATGGCGGTCACCCACCCGGTTTCCCGCAGGAAAAGGCCCTCTTCGACGCGCGGAACAAAATCAAGGTGCTTTCCTTCGATGCTGCCGCCGAGCGCGTCGGAAACAAAAATGGAATCGCCCGCCTTGGCACCGGACCGCAGCAGCGCGCTTCCGGACGGAAGCAGGCCGGTTCCGAAAACGTGCAGCTCCAGACATGGGCCCTGCGCCACATCGCCGCCGATGATCGTGGCGCCAAAGCGTTCGCAAAGCGCGCCCATGCCGGCATAGATTTTTTCGAGCCGCTCAAATTCCAGCGACGCCGGGGCGACCACATTGACCAGCAGCCATTGCGGCTGTGCGCCCATGGCGGCAATATCGCTCAGCACGCGCCCGGCCGCTTTATTGCCGATGCGCTCCGGCTTTTCCGACGGAAGAAAATGAACGCCCTCAACCACGGGATCGGTGGTGAAGACCTGATCCAGCTCCGAGCCGGGAAGTTGGCAGACGGCACAATCGTCGCCCGCGCCGACCGCCAGATCGGAATGCGTGCCCAACATCGACGTCAGTCGACGGATGGCCTCGTGCTCGCCCATTTGTCCCAGAGTTTTCATGGCCGGAAGAGTAGCCGAATCGCGTCGACAGGCAACCCTATTCGTGGCGCAGCGCCTCGATCGGATCCATCAGCGCGGCGCGACGGGCCGGGTAGATGCCGAAGACGACGGAAACCGAGACGGACACCGTAAAGGCCACCACAAACGACGGTAGCGTCAGCACGGTCTTCACCTCGGTCGCGGCGGTAATGGCCAGCGGAATCAGGGCGCCGAACACGAGGCCGATGACGCCGCCGGAAACGGAGAGAATCAGCGTCTCCATTAAAAACTGCATCACGATATCGCGCCGGCGCGCCCCCAGCGCCCGGCGAATGCCGATCTCACGCGTGCGTTCGCTGACCGTCGCCAGCATGATATTCATGATGCCGATGCCGCCGACAATCAGCGAAATGGCGGCAATCGAACCGAGGACAATGTTGAAGAGTCGGCGGGTTTCGCGCGCCTGCCGGATCAGCTCGAGCGGAACGACGATGCTGTAGTCTTCCTTTTCGTGATTTTTGCGCAGCACACGGCGCACGGCGTCGACGGCGCGCACCACATTTTCCTGTTTGTCGATGGTAAGAATCAGTTCGTGCAGCTCGATTTTTTCAAAGGTGCCGCCGCCTTCCGACCACTGCGCAAACAGGTCGCCGCGCTTTTGCAGATAGGTCCGCAGCGGAATATACACCTGCTGATTCTCGCCCTCGAGCCACAGCTCGTTTTGCCCGACCAGTTCGTCTTGGGCAATATCGCCGACGATGCCGACCACGGTGTAGGCATCGCGGTCAATCTGAAGCGTCTGGCCGACGGGATCGTAGCCGGCAAAGAGAATGCGCGCCAGCCGCGCACCGATTACGCAGACCGGCGCGCCGAACTCCATATCGGCACAGGAAAGAAAGCGGCCGCGCATCATGCGATGGTTCTGCACCCGCAGGAACCACGGCGTGGTGGCCACCACATCGGTCTGCAGTTTGCGCGTCTTAAAGCCCACATCGAACCGCAGCACTTTCATCGGCGTGCTGGCGGCGAGGTTGGGCACATACTGCGAAAGCTGTTCGGCATCGTCGTAGGTCAGGCCGTAGGAAGCGATGAAACTGCGCGTGGTCTGGGTCGAGGTTTCATCCTTGGGCACCTTGACACTTTTGATCAGGATATTCTGGCTGCCCATGCGCTGGATCTTTTCCTGAATCTCGCGATTGGCGCCCTCGCCCACGCTGAGCATGGCGACGACCGAGCAGACGCCGAAGATGATGCCCAGCATGGTCAGGCCGGCGCGCAGTTTGTATTGGCTGAGGTTTTTAACCGCCAGCTTCACCATCCGCTCTGGACGCATCGACGTCATACCTGGGGCTCCCCATTCCATTCGTTGGCCACAATCTGCCCGTCGAGCACCCGGATAATCCGCTGCGCCCGATGCGCCAGATCATCGTCGTGCGTAACCATAACGATGGTCTTGCCTTCGGCATGCAGCTCATCGATCAGTTCGAGGATTTCATGGCCGGTTTTGGAATCGAGGTTGCCGGTCGGTTCGTCGGCCAGCATCAGAATCGGATCGCAGACGAGCGAACGGGCAATGGCGACGCGCTGCTGCTGGCCGCCGGAAAGTTCCATGGGTTTATGCTTCATGCGGTCGGCCAGCCCCATACGTTCGGCGAGCGACTCGGCCTTGACGCGCGCTTCGGACTCGGGAGCGCCCTGATAAAACAGCGGCACCTCAATGTTTTCAAGGACGGTCAGCTGAGGAATCAGGTTGTAGGACTGAAAGATAAAACCGAGGCGGCGGGAGCGGATTTCCGAGAGCTCGTCATCGGAAAAGTTCGAAACATTTTCGCCGCCGAGCAGATAGTCGCCGGCCGTCAGGTGATCGAGACAGCCGAGCAGGTTGAGCAGGGTCGACTTGCCGGAACCGGACGCGCCCATGATCACGGCATATTCGCCGGGATCGATCCGTAGGTCGATACCGCGCAGGGCGGTCACCCGCAACGGGCCGTTCACGTATTCCTTGACGGCCTGCTTCAGCTCAACGATCGGAACGCTCATTTGTTTTTCTTCTGTTTGTTCTTTTTGCCGTCTTCTTCGGCCAGCGGGCTCTTTTTGAGTTTGGAGTCGGCTTCGAGCTCGACCTCGGCATAGAGCAGCAGCTCCTCGTCGAGCTCCAGCCCGTCGGTAATTTCGATAAAGCGGGTGTTATATTTTCCGATGCCGACCTCGCGCAGCTTTTTGCGGCCGCGCTTCACGACATAGACATAGTGCTTGCCCTTGTTCGAGACCACCGCCTGGATCGGCACATAAAGCACATCGCGCAGCTGATCGGTCACGATTTCAACCGTGGCCGACATCCCCGGCTTGAGCTGCCCTTCCGTCGGAGAAGTCACATCCACCATGATGGTGTAGGTCTTCACGCCCGAATTAAACCAGTTCTGCGAATCGGGCACGGCGCTGATCTTTTCCACATTGCCCTTGAGCACCACGCCCGGCAGGGCATCGAGCGTCGCCACCGTTTCCTGCCCCAGCGAAACCTTGTCGATCATCGCCTCCGGAATGCCCACTTTCAGATCCCAGGCACTCAGATCCGGATAGGAGAGAATGCGCTGACGAAAATTGACCGTCGCACCCTTCTCAATCTTTGCCGAGCGTCGGTCGTTCGGATAAAAAACCTGCCCCTCGAAATCGGCATACACCTTGGTATTGGCAAACTGCTCCTCGCGAGTGACCAGCTGATTCTTTTCGATCTCCAGCCGCGTTTTTTTCGACTCGATCGACGCCTCCTTGCTCTCCATTTCCGCGGCGATCGACTTTTCCAGGCGCTCCAGCGCCGCCTCGGCGGAAGTGAGCGCATTGTTCAGCTCTTTGAGTCGCTTCTTATGGGTGTATTTCTTGAGGATTTCCAGATCGGCCGTTTTGTTGCGCACTTCGATCTCCTTGCGCTCCACCCCCAGCTCGTCGGCCTCCAGCTCCTGCTTGTTGGAATAGCCCTTGTCGAACAGTTCCTGTGTTCCTTCCAGCTCGCTGCGCGCCTTCTTCAGCTCCTGCTCGGCCAGATAGATGTCCGACTCGGCCTTGAGCACCATCTGCTCATACTCGACCTCCTCATATTTCTGGAGATCCAGCCGGGCCAGCTCAACCTTCAGCTTGGCGCCCTCCCGGTCGCTGGCATTTTTCAGCCGGGCAATTTCCAGGTTTTCCATGGCCAGCTTCAGCCCCGCCGTCGCCTCGGCCACATCCGACTGCTGGTCCAGATAGCGCTCCATCAGCTGGCTCGACTCCAGCTCAAACAACAGCTGGCCGTTGGTCACCGTCGTGCCGTCCTCAACAATCTCGACAATTTTCGCGCCCTGATGCGCCTCGTTAAAAATTTCCCGGCTGCTCTTGGCCTTCAGCTCGCCCGACTGCAGGATGCTCACCACCAGATCGCCGCGCTGCACGCGGCACAGATTCGCCGTCTCCAGGTCGACGTGCGCGGCATCGCTCCCCGGGCGCAGCAGCAGCAAGACCACACTAACGAGCGCGGCAGCGCCCACCGCAATTTTGCCGCTACGGCGTTGCCACAGACTCTTCAACATTTCGATCAGCTTGTTCATACCACATTCCCTTGGGGTCGATTTTAAAACGTTCGATGGCGTCCCAGAAGCGCAGGCGGTTGATCGTGTAGTCAACCAGCGCCACCGTCGCCGCGTTGCGCGAACTCAGCAGGTCATCCTCGGCCTCGAGCAGGTCACGCGTAACTGCTTTGCCCTGCTTCAGCAGCAGCGTCGCACTCTCCACCCGCCGCTCGGAAAGGTCCACACTCAGCAGGCGGTTCTGATAGACCAGCCGGTTGCGTTCCAGCGTACGCCACAGATCGCGCACATTGAGCCGCACGCCGTCCTCGGCCTTCTCCATATTACGGATCGCGGCCTGCAGGTTGATCTGCGCAACGCGATAGCTGTTGCGGCGCGTCGTCCAGTCAAACGGAATATCCAGCCCCACCAACACCTCTTCCTGCTCGTCGGAGCTATCGTCACCGGAAAGATCCTGGTTCACGCGGTAGCTCACATCGAGATCCGGCCCAAAGTCGCGGCGGGCAACCTCCAGCTTGCGCTCCTTGTCCTCCACCTTTTGACGCTGATTGACCAGATCAAGACGGTTGCTCAGCGCCGAATCCAGTGCCTCCTCCAGCGAGACCCCCACGTCGACCAGCCCGCGGCCGGCCAGCGCCTCCAGCTCCGCGGGATCGGGCTCTACATTCAGGTCGACGGAGAGTCCCAGCGTATAGCGCAGACTGTCGAGTGCCTGCTGATAGTTCGACTTCGCGCTGATCCAGCCGTCGGCCGCATTCAGTTCGCTCTGCCGCGCCTGCGCCGCCTGAAATTCGGCAATGCGGCCGGCCCTGGCAAACGACTCGGTCTGCTCGCGGTTGGCAATGGCGCTCTCATAGTTGTTGCGCGCATTGCGCAAGGCGTCGGCTTTGCGCAGGGTGGAATAATATTGCTGCGCCGTACCGATCACAAAATCCTGCTGATAGCGCTTAAATTCCCGCACCGCATAGATCATATCGCGCTCCGCCTGCCGCAGCGGCTCTTTCGAAACCAGCGGACCGAAACCGCGCAGCAGCGGCTGCACAATCTCAAACGCCACGAAACTGTTGGCCGTTTTTTCGTTGGGGCTCGACAGATAGCTGGCCAGGTTCTGGGTAAAATCCAGACTGATCTCGGCGCCGGTCACCAGCGTTCGCTTCACACCCGCCGTAAACGATCCGTCCACACCGCGCTCGCCAAAGGTTTCGGCCAGATTGTTGGTTTCCGAAGAGGAGCCGGACTCATAGCTCACCTGGCTGGCCTCCGCCGAAAGGCTGCCGCTGAAATCGTGATTATACTCCTTCTGCGTCTTCGACAGGCTGAGCGCCTTAATGAACAGCGCCTCTTTCTCGGCCTGATAGGATCGGCTGTTTGCCATCGCAATGGCCAGCACCTCGGAGAGCGAAAGCAGCTTCGCCGCCTCTCCGGCGGCCTCCTGCTCCAGCACCCCGCGCATGCGCCGCGCCTCTTCTTCATCAATCGTAAACGGCTCCGCCGCCCCCGTCGCAAGCCGCTGCGTCGCGCGAATGTTTCCATACGCCGCCCGGTCGGCGCGTTCCTCCGCAAAATTGGCGATGCGCGTACACGCCGAAACCAGCATCAGCGCCGCCGCAAGTGTCATATGAACAAGCTGTTTCCCCATAATATTCATAGAACGGACAAACTATTAAAAGCCGGACAACCCATCAAATGAATTAACCGAATTCCAACATCAACGCCATTCACAACCCGTCGGCCTTATGATAGAAAAACGCCATGAAACAGGTGCTCGTACTCATCAATCCGAAATCCGGCGTCGGCGGTCCCCACCGCTACATCGACGCCATCGAGCGCGTTTGGGATACGCCCGAGCACGATGTCTCCTTCCAGTTCAGCCAGTCCGCCGAAGACGGCGCCGCCAAGGTGCGCCGCGCGCTCGAACGCGGCACCGACACCGTGCTCGTCGTCGGCGGCGACGGCATGGTCAACACCATCGGTTGCGAACTCGTCGGCACCCCCGCCCGCCTCGGCGTCATCCCCGCCGGCAGCGGCAACGGCTTCGCCCGCCATTTCCGCATTCCGCTCCATCCCGACGAAGCCGCCGAAGCACTGCTCAACGGCTACACCGCCGCCATCGACGTCGGCAAGGCCAACGCCCGCTTCTTCTTCGTCACCTGCTCCATGGCGTGGGACGGCGCGCTCGTCGAAGCCTTCGAAAAATTTCCCATCCGAGGCATCGTTCCCTACGTTCTTGCCGGCGCGCAGCAGCTGCTTGAATACAAGGCCCAGCCCTTCCACGCCGAAATTGACGGCAAAGCCTTCGAATTCAAACACCCGCTCGTCTTCACCGTCGCCAACCTTTCCCAATTTGGCTCCGACGTCCTCGTCGCGCCCGACGCACAGGCCGACAGCGGCGACCTCGAACTCGTCGCCATCGAAAAAAAGAATATGCCGCTCGTGCTCGCCCACGTTCAGCGCTTTATCGAAAAAACCTTTCACCACCATCCGCTCGTCACCAACCAGCACTTCAAGCGCATGACCGTCCACCGCGAAAATCCTTCGCCGATCCAGATTGACGGCGAGCTGATGGAAACCGGCGAAAAAGTTGAGGTCGAGGTTATTCCCGCCGCCCTCAACGTCATCATCCCGAACTGATTTTTCACAGAAGAACGCTAAGAGCGCTACACCATACTCAATCCTCGCGACCAGAGGATCCTTTACGCTCTTTGCGACCTTGGTGTTGAAAAATGCACTTGAAGGGAATAAGCATTACGTATTACGCATTACGCCATGGACAATTTTTCAGAAGACCTGATCTATATGCGCATGGCGCTGCGCGAAGCCGAAGCCGCCGCCGCCGAAGGCGAAGTGCCCTGCGGCGCCGTCATCGTGCTCGACGGCGAAGTGATCGGCAAGGCACACAACCAGACCGAAACGCTCAACGACCCCACCGCCCACGCCGAAATTCTCGCCATCACCCAGGCGACGCAGGCCGTCGGCAACTGGCGGCTCAACGGCGCCGTCATGTACGTCACCAAAGAACCCTGCCCGATGTGCGCCGGTGCGCTCGTCCTTTCGCGCATGAAGAAAGTGGTCTGGGGTATGACTGACCCCGTTCGCGGCGGCGCCATCTCAAAGTTCCAGATTCTCGACCACGCCGACCTCAACCATGCCGTCGAAGTGGAAACCGGCCTCATGGAAGCCGACTGCAAAGCCGTTATGCAGGAATTTTTCCAGAACCTCCGCCAGCGCTCCAAAGAACGCAAACAAAACGGAGAATAGGCTCTCACAGAGACACAAAACCACAGAGGCAGGTTCTTTTTGATCTTCGTGCCTTTGTGAGAGTTTATTACCACCAGAGCTTATAGGCCGAATCGAGCTGGAAGGCGTTTTCGATATGACGGATTTCGGGCGCGTCGCCGCGCGGCTCACCGACCACCTCAACCACATCAAAACGGATATAGTCCGGTGTGAGCTTTTTCTTTTTGAGATAGGTGATCGCGGCGCGGGAAAGGCGCTTGCGCTTTTCTTTGTTCACCGCCGAGAAGGGCCGGCCAAAGTTTTCGTTCCGGCGGGTTTTGACCTCAACAAAAACCAGCGCGCCGGCGTCTTCGGCAATGACATCAAGTTCATCGTGTTTTCCCACACGGACACGTTCGCCAATAATTTTATAGCCGCCGGCTTTCAAAAAACGAACGGCCTGCTTTTCGCCCCACCGGCCGCTGGCCAGATGTGCGGGTTCATTGCTTCGCGTCAGGATTTTTTCAATCCACCGTCTCATTGCCGGAAAGAATTTTTTCATAGAGAGCGACATAGTCGCGGGCCATATGCACAACGGAAAAATCCTGCTGCATGGCGCGCTTCATCAGCGGCTTCCAGCGCGACGGCGCGGTATACGCCTTGAGCGCGCGCTCAATGCACTGGAAGAAGGTGTCGGAGCTGTGGCCGTAAAACTTAAAGCCGGTGCCGCCCTTCTGCGCATAGTCGACCACGGAATCCTCAAGCCCGCCGACGCCGTGAACCACGGGAATGGTTCCGTAGCGCATGCTGAAAAGCTGGTTCTGGCCGCACGGCTCAAACTCGGACGGCATCAGAAACAGGTCCGAACCGGCTTCGATCTGATGCGCCTTTTCGTTGGAAAACTCGACCCACGAGCAAACCTGCTCCGGCCAGCGCTGCGCCCAGTTGCGGCACGCCTCTTCGTAGCGGTCGTCGCCCGTCCCTAGAATCACCAGCTGGGCGCCGGTTCCGACAATCTGCTCGACCGCGCCGGCCAGCAGATCAATGCCCTTCTGCGGCACAAGCCGGGTGATAACACCGAGCAGCGGGACCGCGGGATCGGCCCTAAAGCCGCAGGCTTCCTGCAGCGCGCGCTTGCATTCGGCCTTTCCGGAAAGATCGTCGCCCGAATAGTTGGCCGGAATATAGGGATCGGTTTCCGGATTCCAGCGCGAATAGTCGATGCCGTTCAGAATTCCGTGCAGCACCTTGTTGCGATGGTGCAGTACGCCTTCGAGCTTGCAGCCGAATTTGGGCGTCTGAACCTCCTTGGCATAAGTCGGGCTGACGGCATTGATGGCGGTGGCGCCGACGAGTCCGCCCTTGAGTGAATTGATCTCGCCGTAAAATTCGAGCGTGTGCATCGTGTAACAGCTGTCGGGCAACTGCGTCATATAAAACTTTTCCGTCGGTGCCCAGCCCTGATGGGCCAGGTTATGAATGGTGATCAGCGTCTTTTCTTTGCCGTTGCGGAACTGGCCGTCGATGCCGTGATAGAGCAGCATCGGCACGAGGCCGGCCTGCCAGTCGTTGCAGTGAACCACGTCCGGCTGCATATCCCACAGATCGAGTAGCTGGACGACGGCCTTCTGGAAAAAGAGGAAACGTTCAAAGTTGTCGGCATAGCCGTGGTCGGCGGCGCCATACAGTCCGGCGCGTTCAAAAAACTCGTCGCTGTGAATAAAATAGGTGGTGACGCCCTCGAACTCCTGCATCCAGACCGTGCCGTAATACCACGCGTGCCCGAGCGGAATGTGCAGCTCCACATCGCACTTCTGAAGCCGGTATTTTTCGCGATCAATCTGCTGATAGAGCGGCATCATCCGAATGGTTTCCACGCCCTGTTTGGCCAGCGCCTTCGGCAAAGCCGCGCAAACATCTCCTAGACCGCCCGTCGATGCGAATGGTACGATTTCGCTACTTACAAAAATTACCTTCATGCAAACCTTCTCAACAAATTCCGCGCTAATCTAAAGGAACCGCCGATGAGCTTCGACACTCAAATTCTCCAATTTCTGGCCGCGCCTGGCTACCGCCCCATGAAACAGCACGAGCTCGCCAATGCGCTCAACATCGGCACCAAAGGGCGCCGCGCCGAATTCCGCCACGACCTCTATGCCCTCGAAGCCGCCGGTAAAATCACCCGCCTGCGCAAAAACCGCTGGGCCCTGCCCGAAGCCGGCAACCAGACCGTCGGCACCATCAAAATGATGGCCAAGGGCGGCGCGATCTTTATTCCCGATCAGGAGGGCGAATCGGAAATCTACATTTCCGACCGCAACACCGGCGTCGCCCTGCCCAACGACAAGGTTGCCATCGAAACCTTCCATTCCGAATATGCCGCCCGCCAGCGCGAACGCCGCGGGCAGAGCGATCTGCGCGCCGAAGGCCGCGTTGTCCAGGTGCTCGAACGCGCAACCGACCGCACCGTCGGTCTGCTCAAGCACACTCCCTACTATTCCTACGTCATTCCCGATGCCCCCGGCTTCCGGCAGGATGTGCGGATCGAAGACACGCAGAATATTCCCGCAAACCACAAGGTCGTCGTGCAACTCAACAGCTGGATCGATCCGTTTAAACCGCTCACCGGTTCCATCCTCGAAGACCTCGGCGAAAAATCCGCCCCGGGCGTCGACGTCGACAGCCTGTTGGCCGACGCCGGCATCCGCGAAGCCTTTCCCGAAAACGTCGTCGCCGAAGCCAACCGCATTTCCGGCGAGGTGACGCCCGAAAAACTCGAAGGCCGCCGCGACCTGCGCGACGCCGTCACCTTTACCATCGACCCCGAAACGGCGAGGGACTATGACGACGCCGTATCGCTTGAACCGCACCCTGACGGCGGCTGGCTGCTCGGCGTGCATATCGCCGACGTCTCCACCTATGTCACGCCCGGCTCGCTCATCGACAAGGAGGCCTTCGCGCGCGGCAACAGCATCTATCTCGTCGATCGCGCCGTCATGATGCTCCCCAAAGAACTCACCACCAAAGTCTGCAGCCTCAACCCCGAAAACGACCACCTCTCCCACACCGCCGAAATCCATCTGAGCGACGACGGCGAAATGCTCGGCTACGAAACCTTCCCATCGGTGATCCATTCCAAGGCGCGGCTCACCTATACGCAGGTGCAGAAATTTATCGACGGCAAACCCGACCACGAAATTCCGGAAAACGTGCTCCATCGGATCGAAAACCTCTGGCCGCTCGTGCAGAAGGTGCGCGCACTACGCGTCGCCAACGGCTCGGTCGAAATCAACACGCCCGAAATCGAGATCAAACTCAACGATCAGGGCAAGGTTGAAAAAATGATGCCGCGCTCGGAATCGAAGGAAGCCTATCAGCTCATCGAAGACTGCATGCTGCTGGCCAACCGCGCTGTCGCCGAAATTCTCATCGCCGCCGAAAAGCCGTCAATCTACCGCGTCCACGACGAACCGGACGACGAACAGTGGGCCGCCATGGGCATGGAGCTGCAGGCGCTCGGCATTCCCGCCCTGCCCCAGACCCGGCAGGACATCAACGAAGCCGTCAAGCTGGCCGCCGGCACCGCCGTGGAATACACCGCCAACCTCGCCATCCTGCGCAACTTTAAGCGCGCCGAATATTCCGCCACGCAGATCGGCCACTTCGGCCTCGCGTTCGACGACTACACCCACTTTACTTCGCCGATCCGCCGCTATCCCGACCTGCTCGTCCACCGCCTGCTCAAGGCCGTCGAAAAGGGACAGGAGTTCGGCATGTCCGGCGAACAGATCGACGAGATTGCCCAGCACTGCAACGACACCGAAAAGAAGGCCGACGAGCTCGAAAAAAAGAGTACCGAAACCAAGCGGATCGAATATTACAGCGAACTGATGAACTCGTCGCTCACCCAAACCTTTAAGGGCTACGTTGTCGCCATCAAAGGCCGCGGCATGATCGTCGAACTGCCCGACTCGCTCCAGCGCGGCATGATCACCTTCGCCTCCATCACCTCCGACTGGCTCGAAGCCAACGACGACATGACGCAGGCGCGCACCCGCGGCGGCAAAGTTAAATTCACCATCGGCCAGGAAGTCGAAGTGGCGCTCGCCAAGGTCGACACCGCCCGCAACTTTATCGACTTTGTCCTCGCCGACCAGATCGCCCAGCCGCGCCACCGCCAGCGCAAGCCGCGCATTCAGCCCGACATGAAAACCGGCAAACCGCGCACCCGCGGCAAGCAGCGCCGCCGGCGCTAGAGCTTCTCTGGAAGGCGTGTGCTATCTTGAGAGGGCATCTATTCTCGGGACAGCGCGCTCTTAACGCTGAAAACATAGAGATAACATATGTATAAAGATGGATTAGGAACCTTGCTCCGCAGGCGGAAGTCATGCCTGATTAGGCTGGTTTGCTCCAACCTCGCACTGATGATATTGTATCATGGGTACGTATATGCCGACACCCACTATGTAGATTTAGCCAATCCGACGTCTATGCCGCCCTACACTTCCTGGGCTTCCGCAGCCACCAATATTCAGGCCGCGGTGGATTCCGCCAGTACCAACGACACCATCCTGGTCACGAATGGCACGTATTCGATTTTCGGCGAGATTCTTATTTCACAGGACATTTCTTTACAAAGCGTCAACGGCCCGAAAGTAACCATTATCGATGCAGGAGATCGTTGTCGCTGCCTGCATTTAGGCGGTCAAAATATTGTGGTCGATGGGTTCACTATTGCCAATGGCATGAGTGGCAAAGGAGCGGGCCTACATGTACCAAACAAGGCGCTTCTAAGGAATTGCGTAATCACAAATAACAGGGATACTGCATATTCAACGATCGAAGGCGGCGGAGGATGCTCTGTCACAGGTTCGCTGGCATTAAACCAATGCGCCTTTTACAACAACACAGCGATTAACACCCGCGGCGGGGCCATACATCTTTCTGCATCGGGCGCGCTGGCAGCGACTAATTGCACCTTTTCAGGAAACCGATCCGACCCTCCGAGTGGAGCCGGCGGAGCGATCTTCCAGTATCCGGGATCAACCAACCTCATCAATCTTATCAATTGTGTGTTTCGTTCTAACACGGCCTCCTATGGTGGCGCGGTTTCAATAAGTGATGGCGCCTTCGTATCGAATTCCATCTTTGAAGAAAATTCGGGCAGTTACGGAGGAGCGATTTATTCAGGAAGTTCCGGCGTCCTGGATATAGACTACTCCATCTTTGCAAAAAACTCCGCCTCTAGTTCCGGCGGTGCCATTAAGAGTTATCTGTCCGATATCACAGCAGATAACTGCATGTTCTTTAGCAATTCATCGGGCGGCACCGAGGGCGGTGCGATTGACACAGGATATAGCGGGTCAAATTATGCCACTCACTGTGAGTTTGTTGAGAATCGTCCGATTTCTGTCACCGGTGTTACCATTCTGAATCCCGGGCTAAATCCAACCTTTTCTGATTTAGATTTGGATGGTGCAGACACCTATTCTGAATGGGTCTGGAATCATGACCCCTGCGTTGCGGAAACACCATTTTCCATAACAGCGCAAATGCCAGCTTCGGTAACGATTCCGCCAACCTCATCAGAGCGCCATTATTCATTAGAGGGCACCGCAGATCTTACCTCGACTAATTGGACCAGCATTCATGCGTTCACCGGATGCGAAACATCTATAGTAGTTGATGTGAATTCGCAGCCATACATTTTTTATCGCGTCAGAGCCCACATCCCGTAAGCAGGCTTTAGGCTCGAAGCCCACGATGAGATGACGCAGACGTTCACCCGCTGATAACGATGAAACCCCGAACAGACATCCAAGATTTCGAAGCGATTCCCAATGTTGGTCCTGCAACCATTCGTTATCTGGAACTCTTAGGTATCACCGCGCCCTATGAATTGATCGGACAGGACCCTTATTCCATGTATCGGGAGTTATGCGATCTTACCGGCAGAAAGATCGACCCCTGCCTCGCCGATGTTTTTATTGCGGCCGTTAGATTCATGGAGGGCGAAGCCCCGCGAAAATGGTGGCATTACACCGAAGAGCGCAAAAAGGTACTCGCAGGCTGACGCAAAAAAGGGCTTCAGCCGAAGCTGAAGCCCTGCAAGTGGTGCACCCGAATGGAGTCGAACCATCACGCCGTTGCCGGCACAAGAACCTGAATCTTGCGTGTCTACCAATTTCACCACGGGTGCGATGAAGGGCGTAATGTATAGATCCGCCCTGAGCGAGTCAACGCCGGAAAGTCAAAAAAATCAAACCGGGAAACGGGGCGCAATAAAGACCGGCGGATGCATGTAAAGCGGCTCAAAATCTTCGGGCTCCATTCCCTCTTTCAGGCGCTCAAAAACCAGTGTTCCGAGGGCGGCGGCGGTCGGAAAAACCGGCGCGGCATTTTCGCGGGTGTTAAAGTTTTCGAGCAGTTCCTGCAGGCGGTCATGGTCGGGGCTGACGACGAGCGCACCCTCGGGAACAAAGCCGGCGAGCTCGTCGAGCTCCATCAGCTCAAATTCCTTTTCGAGCGTCGTTCCGTCAAAGGCGCCGGCCCAGACCTTGTTGCGGCGGGCATCGCCGACGACGACGGTTGTTTCCGCGCCGCACTGCGCGGCGAGGGCCGCGCCGCTGTTGAGCGCATAGACCGGCTTGCCGGCCGGAGCGGCGAGCGAGTTGACGACGGAAAAGGCGATGCGCATGCCGGAAAAGGCGCCGGGGCCGCGGCCGACGGCAAAGCTGTCGATGCTGTCCCAGTCAATATTCAGTTCGGCCATGGCATCGAAAAGCTGCTGGCGGTTTTTAAAGTTTTCCTCCCAGCTTTTTTCAGCAACGACTTGGCCGTCTTCTACGACAGCGATGCTTCCAAAGCGGGAACTGAGTTCGATGGCAAAAATCTTCACGCGTCATTCTCCCTGAAAATATGGAACGTGCGCGTTCCGGTGTGTTCGTCGGCGGCAATCTGAATATGCAGCAGATCGGGCGGCAGCAGGCCTTTGGCGCGCTCGGCCCATTCGATGGCGGTGATGCCATTGACGTCGAAATATTCCTCAAGGCCGAGACCGAGCGCCTCTTCGGGGCCGGAGAGGCGGTAGAGGTCGATGTGATGAAGCGGCAGGCGGCCTTCGTATTCGCCGATAAGCGTGTAGGTTGGGCTGGTGATCGGCTCGTCGATGCCGAGTGCGGCGGCGAAACCCTGAATAAAACAGGTTTTACCCGCGCCGAGATCTCCGTGCAGGGCAATGACCGTGCCGGGGCCGAGCTCGTCCGCCAGTTCGGCGGCAAGCTGCCAGGTTTCTTCGGGGCTGTTGGTTTCCTCTATACGCATAATGTGCTCTCTTTCAAAAAATGCGGGCAAAACCTACCGTGCCCGCGCGCCCATGAAAAGTTTCTATTTTGCGAACGTGATCCCGAGGCTCATCGGCGGGCTGGAAACTTCCATGCCGTCGGCATAGTCGGCGACGATGCGAACGCGGTTCGGTCCCTCGCCCAGAAGGAGTTCATCAAGCACCAGCTCGGCGTCCGCCGAAAAGGGTTTTTCATCCAGCAGTTGCGGGCCGCTCATCAGCCGCAGTTTTTGGGGGTTTTCTTCGCCGCCGATCTCAGCCTTGAATCCGTGCGTATGTTTTCCGATCCGAGTGATTTCCGCCCCGATGGCAACAGAGCGGCCTTTGCGGTTGATCGTGAACGAGCGGTTAGCCGACGCGCCAAACTGAACCAGGTGGCGGATGCGGGCGACGGCGCGCAGTTCGTGCCAGCCGTCGGAGAGCGTACTTATCTCCACCAGCAGGGAGGGATCGTCCGAAATGCCGCGCACCTCTTTGCCGTCGATCAGGAAGGAGTAGAGAAACTGCGCCGTCGGAATGCGGCACTGCGCCTGGGCGATATAGGTAAAGTCGTGCGTCGGCGCATCCGACCCCAGCACTTTGACGGAGAGCGGCAGGGCGTAGGGTTTGGCGAGCGGATCGCCCAACAGCAGGCATTGCAGCGGACAGGCGATGGATTGATAGAAACTTTCGAGCATGGTGCAGCCGGCGGCATAGTGGACAAAGAAGCGCGCCGACGGAAACTTGTTGGGGTTGGAATAGGGTTCCACGACCGCCCCGGCCGAAGCGGTAGCACCGGCTTTGAGCCATTCGGTCATCTTGGTCTGCGGCTTCTGGAATTCCGCGCTCCAGCTGGTGAGGTGTTCGGCCATCGCGCCGGGCGCAAAGGATTGGATCGACGACGGATCAATCTTTTCCGCGCCGGACAAAAGTCCCATCACATTTTCCGCGCCGGCGGGAAAGTTGGTGGTGACGGTGGCCTGAATCCGACGCTGCGCCAGCTCATTGACCGCCGGATAAAACTGATATTCGCGGCACTTTGAGCGCACATCGCCGTTCTGCACAAAATAGATGCCGTCGCGCCGTCCGTGAAAATCCGACTGCACGCCGCGCGCGAGCGTGTCGAGCACCGTCTGCACGTCGTTGCCTTTTTCGCCGGTGTAGCCGAGCATCATGCTCGGCAGCGGCATCCGTTCACCGAGCCCCATTTGGAGATAGGCCGCTTCGGGCGGAACTTTGGCTCCCATTCCCAGCCCGTTTTTCTGCATGCCCAGCGACATGGAGTTGAGATTGAGCTTCAGCCGCTGGTTCGGCCCGGCAAACAGTTTGGAATGAAATTTGCCCTCTTCCACCAGGCTCAGCCCCGGCATCTTGTTGCGCATGAAGGTCATGCCGCCGACCGACATCTGCCTGCGGTCATAGGAGTCGGTCTTGACGCGGATCGGAAAGTCGACGGAATAGACCCACGCCAGAATCTGCGAATCAATCCCGCGCTCTTTCGCGATGGCGTTGGCCGGCTCCCAGATGAGCTCCGAAAATGCTGCAGGCGTGACGGTCGCGGAACCGCCGTAAGTGCTCTGGGGAATATCGAGCTGAACGATATTGTTTCGGGGAATCTGGCGCAACCCGGCAAAGGTGTTGGCCACCTTGAGCGAATCCTGCGACTGCTTGTTTACGAGCAGCAACACTTCATGCGGCATTTGTGCCCACGCGCCAACGGCAAAAAACAGTGCAGCGGCAACCTTCAAAAATCTGTGCATAGCGGCTCTCCAGCGGAAAACGATTAGAGTTCGCTGAAGACAATAGCCTCGAAGAGATGGAATTCGCAACCGGATTCCCAGCCCGCCGACTCAAGTCCGGCTTTGATCGCCAGATGCGAGAGGGTTTCTTCAAGCGTCCATCCCTGCTCCGGTGCGACCTGGGGCAGAAAGACGGCGGAGTGCTGCCCTTTGTAGAGCACGATGCCATGCTTGCCGAGCTCAATATCTTTGTGCGAATTAACGCGATGCGGCACCGTGAGCGCGGAGATTTCAATGTCGATTTCGCCCAGTTCATCTTCGCGCAGACGCGGGAAGCGCGGATCGTGGAAAGCGGCGTTAACGGCCTGCTCGGCGACGGCTTCGTAGAGTTCGCGGCGCGGAAAGATTTCGCCGATACAACCGCGCAACTGACCATGCTTATGAAGCGTAATGAACGCTCCCATGATGTCCTGCATCGGCGGCGTAATTTCCAGGTCCAGCTCAGGTTCACTCTCCCGAAGCTGCTTTGCAATCTTATGCCGCGCAAGGCGCAGCAGCCCGATTTTATCCGAGTCGGAAAGCAGCAGTTCCGGTTCACAATGAAGTCCATCAGCACACGGAACCTCCCATTGCCCCGAGACGGCGGCAGCGACATAGCTGACGCAGTGCGACCAGTCGCCGGTAAGATCGCCGGAGGTTTCATATTTCAGCAGCTCGACGCGAGCGTCGTCCGACAGCATCGCAAGCAGGATGGAAATCGGGCCGCGCCCGCAAATGGTGGCGCCGGTGTTTCGGATGTATTGCAGAAAGTCGCCCAGCTTTTTCTGCTCAATCAAACGGAACGCCCCCATATCAAGAGCTTTAAGGTTTTCCTTAATGTTGCCCTGAAACGGAACATAGTCGAACGCGCGGCCATAGTGGGTAAAGTCGGAGCTAACCACGACCAGCGTTTCTGCATCCATATGTTCAAGCAGTGCCTGCCCGATTTTCCGCGCCCCCGATTCACTGAGCTCGCCGCAGACAATCGGAACCAGCTTAAACTCGCCGAGCGCCCGCTGCAGAAACGGCAGTTCAATCTGCACACTATGCTCGCCGGCATGGGCACGCTCATTCGACAGGATCCCCTCATTCTCCCACAGCCGCTCCACCATCTCGCGATCAATCTCAATCTGCCCCAGCGGCGTCTCAACGTGGGTAACATCAGGAATGCTGACGCTGTCGAGCAGCGGGACCCGATGGCTCGGACCGATCACCACCACCCGACTGAAGGAGCGGCCGGCAATCCGTCTGACCCCGTGAGCCGCCACGATGCCGGAATAGCGGTAGCCGGCATGAGGAAGAATCAGGGCCATGATGCCGTCGCGCGCCTCTTTCCCTGCGGCAGCAAACAGGGCATCAATCTCGTTCTTTAGATATTCGGGTTTTTCGGGATACCAGGTTCCAGCCAACTCCGACTTTAAAACCTTCATAACAGCCTCCCTTGTTCGCACTTAAAAATTACACCCCCGGCCTGTATGCCGCAACATTCCAATGGCCGAAAACTTGGACAACAACACCGGCAATCCCTATGCTTGCGGCATGACAGAAAACCATATTGTCCGATTTGCCATTCATGCCGGAAGCATCTATCTCCTGCTCAACCTGCTGGCCCTGCTCTTTTGCGACCGGCTCATCTTCGTCCCCCAAAAACCCAGCTACACCCGACTACCCCACGACGTGAGGATTGCGTCCGGCAACGGAGAAAAAATCAACGCGGTCTACCTTGAACATCCACAAGCGCCTTTCACCATCCTTTTCAGCCACGGCAACGCCGAAGACCTCGGCAACGTGGTGCCCTTCATGCGGCAGTTTCATGATCTCGGCTATTCCGTGCTGATGTATGACTACCGCGGTTACGGCACCAGCGAAGGGCGCCCCACCGTCGCACGGATCAAAGAAGATGCCGCCGCCGCATACCGCTGGCTGACCGAAGAAAAGGGAATCGATCCTCAGACCATCATTGCCCAGGGCCGCTCCGTCGGCGGCGGACCCGCAACGTGGCTGGCGGCCAACCGCGAAGTCGGCGGCCTCGTCATCGAAAGCACCTTTGTCTCCGCCTTTCGCGTAAAAACCCGCTGGCCTCTTCTGCTGGGGGACCGCTTCAACAACCTCAAGGCAATCAAAACGACGCGCTGCCCCGTGCTCGTTATGCACGGCCGCAACGACCGCATCATCCCCTTCTGGCATGGACAAAAGCTTTACGACACCGCGCCGGGCAAAAAGATGCACCTCTGGATCAAAAACGGCCGGCACAACGACTATGCCTATGCCGCCGGTGACGACTATCTCGCCGCGTTCCAGAAATTCATCGCGCTGATCGAAGAAAACCGACCTCATTGATTGCCGATCTTGAGGCACGAAAAACCAAAGACCCCGACAAACCACCGCCTGCTTCTTTCCGTCAGAATGAACAGCACTTACCGGATTTGTTCAATGATAGATGCGACGACCCAACATCAGAGAGGGACAAAAGAGCGCGAGAATGATTGGGAGTACATAGCGATCAATTCCAAAGGGGCCGGTATCTTTTTTGAGCACTCTGAGCTCTTTGAACAGATCCTAAGGCTCTATTGAACCGTCCCCGGCGCTCACTCTTGCCTGTTTGGAAATTATGGCTTCGTGGCACCTGCAAATTATCTATCGATGCGTTTTCTGCGCGGTTCGCGTGTGTGCCTGGGGGAGCGACCACGTCTCAATAAGCCATAAATGTATTGTTGCCCACAAGAAAAGATACCCCACATGTGCCTAGGGCCCAAACTGTTGCAACCCTACCCCACCCCAAACACACAGCGACTACATAATTGTTTTGTTATATGATTGCCTTTCTCATGTTTTGAAATAGGCTTCCGGCCCATTACGTTGGCATGAAGCCAACGGTAGCCATTTTTAGAAAAAGGACTGTTATAATGATCGAATCCGTTGGACACATTACTGAGCACTTGCCGCATACCTTTACCCTGAGTCATTTTTTTATCACCATGATCATGCTGCTCACGATGATCCTGGTCGCCCGTACGGTTGTCGCGGGAACCAAATATTCATCGATCCTGATCATTGTGATCTTTGGCCTGCTGATGGGCTATCTGATCGTCGGCAGTGGGCTGGATCAGGCTGGGTTGCCGGATTTTCCGGTCGTGGGGCTTGCTTCGAAAACAGCGATTATCGCCTTGATCGCCTCCTTCTTTGTCGGTGGACAGGAGCTGAAGAAGATCTTTCTGAAAGAGAAGGTCGAAACGGAGGCCATGATGGTTGCGGCGGATGAAGAGATCTTTCTGGGGACCGGACGGACGCAGCTTTTTTTCCTGGCGCGGGCTTTCTTCATTTTGGTCGGCGTGCAGTCGGCTTACACTATGATCAACGGCGTTGCCGAAGGTGACGTTCTGCAGCGCTCCTACCTGCTGATCAGCTATGTCGGGCTGGTCTGTTCCATCATCTTTATTGACAGCAAAGCCACTATCCTTTCCCGCCAGCAATATCTACTAAAGGGACTCGCGGAGATTGTTGGTATTCTTGCGGTTCTGCTGATTTCCCTGAGGGTTGCGGCTTGGGTCAAGCCGGTCATTGCTTTGCCGCAGATTTTCTTTGCCATGCTCATTTCGGCAGGACTCGGCATGTCCTTTTCCAAATGGAAACTTGGTCCCACCCTGCACGCGCTGTTGTTTGCCGGCATTCCGGTGGTGCTCGCCGGAACCTTCCTGCTCGGCGGCTCCCGCATGGCTGAAGCGTTCCAGACCCCGGGAATGAAGAGCGTGATGCTCTATGGCTTTACCGGGCAGGTTTTCTGGATGTTTGGCGGAATCGCCCTGTTGATTTTTCTCGGGCGCACCAATCATGTTCGTAATATCGCGCCGGGGATGGCCGGTGCGTTGTCGCATTCCGGCTTGACCGGTGCCTGCACCGGTGGGGATCTGGGATCCATCGCGGCCACACGTGCACCGATCATGATTAATGTGCCGTTCCTCGGGCATATTTTTGTATTCTCTGTTTTGGCGGCCAGCGCCCGAGCGGGCTATTTGATTCTGCCGTGGGTGGCTCCGGTTGTCGCCGCCGGACTGGTGCTGACCGTGCTTTCCATTCGGACCCTTCGCAAGGCGAACGGGGACGATGTGCTTGAGGTGAAGGGATTGATGCAGTTTGCCTTTGGGTGGCAACTGATGGCGGTCTTCTTGAGCTTTTCTCTGCTGGCACTGGCAGGAATGCCGCTCGGCAATGCCTCGATTGCGGTTTCTTCCGCGCTTTCCCACTTTGGTCTCTTTACGGCCGTATCAAACCCGAACCCGATGTTTGGTGCAGAACCCGCCGCAATGATCACCTTTATTTTTGCCATGCCGTTTTTGGTGCATCCGCTCGTTTTCGGCATCTTTGGCAATGCCGCCAGCCACGGCGGAAAAATGTCGGCCAAGGTGGTTGGCGGACTGGCCCTGGTCGGATTGGTTGGTATGATCTATTCATTGATTACCATTTAACCTCCGACTCGGGAAAAAAGGCTAATCACCAGTGTTTACGCAGGCTGATTAGGAACGAGGCTCACCCGCTGAGGTTTTCGCCCACTCAGAAAAAAACTCAGCGGCGGCATTAAGATTGCGCCGGGCCGCTTCGGAGAGCTGCTCGCCAAACTCATTAAAGTCATCGCCACGGATCGCCATTCCGTAGGCTTCGGGCGTTGCACCGAAAAGTTCTTCCGCCAAACCGAGCAGGGAGCCGGCAGTGATGCTATGGCTGGAAAAACCGACCATCGGAGTTTTCTTTTCCATCGGCTCAAACTCGAACGGCTCAGCGGCATTGACCGAAGCATCGGCAAAAACGACGACGTCATAGTTGGAGATCAGGTCGGCATCTTCGACATTGAGCTGATAGTTGGACTCAACCGTAACGCCGGGCAGCTTCAGCGCTTCGATCTTTTCCGCAAACGCCGGCCCGAGGCCGTCGTCCAGCCGCCCCGGGTTTCCATAACCTATAACCAGAATCTTCATAAATCTATTAACCGCGAAGCAACGCAAAACAAATCATCCTCTGCGTTCCTTGCGTTCTTTCGCGGTTTCAACAATCAATTCCTCACCTGCCGGTCGAGGGTGTTGCCGGCGGCGTCTTCGAGTTCGATGATCAGCGGCATCTGCCCCATGGCATGGGTGGCGCAGGAGAGGCACGGATCATACGCGCGAATGGCGACTTCAACCCGATTGAGCAAACCTTCGGTGATTTCCGCACCGGAAAGATATTTGCGCGCCACCTTCTCCACCGCCAGATTCATCGGCGTATTGTTGTTGGTGGTCGAGACAATCAGGTTGGCCATCGTCACCTGATCGTTTTCATCGACCTTGTAGTGATGGAAGAGGGTTCCGCGCGGCGCTTCGAGCAGCCCGACCGACTCTTCGCGCCGCTCGCCTTTGACCAACAGATCGGTGCCCTGCAGGTCGGGATCATTGAGCAGCTCGCGGATTTTTTCGCCGGCATGCAGCAGTTCAACCTGCCGCGCCCAGTGGTAGGCCATCGTAATGTTGTTCGGTTGGCCATGGGTGATCGAGAGGAAATCCTGGCGCGCGGCCTCGGCTTCGGGCGTATCGATAAAGTCGCAGGAATTTACCCTCGCCAGCGGCCCGACGCGGTACCAGCCCTTTTCCGGCCCCAGCTCGGAAATGAACGGAAACTTCATGTACGACCACGGTTTGACTTCCTCGGAGATGTATTTGAAATAGCCCTGATAATCGACCTGGTCGAATATCTTCGTGCCCGTGTGATCGATTGCCCGCAAATTGCCGTGATAAAGATCCATCGCCCCATCCTCGCGCACCAGGCATACGTGGTTGGAATCAAACGATCCAAATTCAACCAGTTCATCGATGTGATGAAGCGTATAGTCCTTGGCAATCTTCAACGACGAACGGCACCATTCGAGCATCTGATCGATGTCTTTCAGGAAGCTGTCGCGCTCCGCGATCGAAAGGTTTTTGTTGATGCCGCCGGGCACCGCGCCGGTGCCGTGAATTTTTTTGCCGGCCGTGGCCTTGATGATTTCCTGACCATACTTGCGCATCATCACGCCCTGCACCGCGAGGTCGGGAAACTTTTGCGCCACGCCGATGACGTTGCGCTCAAGCGGATCGGCATCAAAACCAAAGAGCAGGTCGGGCGAAACGAGATGGAAGAAATGCAGGGCGTGGCTCTGGAACATCTGGCCATAATGCATCAGCCGCCGCATCTTTTCCGCCGTCGGCGTGAGCTGATCGACACCGACGATGCCGTCCATCGCCTTAGCCGCCGCCAGATGATGACTGACCGGGCAGATGCCGCACAACCTCTGCACCAGCACTGGTATTTCCCAATAGGGGCGTCCCTGAATAAAGCGCTCGAAACCGCGGAATTCGACAATATGCAGCCGCGCCTGGCTCACGTCACCCTTTTCATCCAGTAGGATCGTCACCTTGCCGTGGCCTTCAACGCGCGTTACCGGTTCGATGGTAATCTTTTTCGTCGACATGAATTCCTCCTTGCGTACTACATGATGCGCACTGCGTATCTAAATTCCGTTGATTTGGCTTTTGTGTTCCTTGCGTTCTTTCGCGGTAACTTAATCAGTCATATTTTAGAAGCTCATACGGCAGTTCGACCGGCAGACCGCTCAACAGTGCCGTGAGCGCGGCCCAGAGCGTGTCGGCCGACGGCGGGCAGCCCGGCAGGAAATAGTCGATCTTGACCACTTCGTGCGCCGGATAAACCTTATCGAGCAGCAGCGGCAGTTCGGGATCCTGCGGCACGATGCCCTCGGGATTATAGACGGTCGGTCCGTCGCGATAGGCTTCGTTGATGCACTCTTCGAGCGGGATGTTGTTGCGCATGGCGGGAATGCCGCCCATGGTGGCGCAATCGCCGAAGGAAATGAGCACATCGCAGTTTTCGCGAAACTCGTGGAGCACGTGAACATTTTCCTCGTTGCAGCAGCCGCCTTCAATCAGGCCGACGGCGCAGCGCTGCGTGATGTGCTTGAGGTCATCCACCGGCGAGCGGTCAAAGTCGACCAGCTCAATCAGCTGAAGAATTCGATCATCAATATCGAGCAAGGACATGTGACAGCCGAAGCATCCGGCCAGCGATGTGGTTGCTACTCTCGGCTTGCTCATGCGCGCCCTCCTTCGATATCCGAGCCGATCGGCTCTGTGTCAAACTTGCGTTCCCCCACCGGCACCTCGAAGCCGACGCGCTTTTTGAGAATGCAGCCGACCGGGCAGATATCGGCCGCGCGGTCGGTCACTTCCATCTCGGTATCGCCGAGCGCCTGTTCGCCGTTGACGCCGATCTTGCGACTGAAGCCACGGCCGATCGACTGGAAGACATTTTTGCCGTCGAGCTCCTGCGAAGCGCGTACACAGCGCGCGCACATGACGCAGCGGTTGTGGTCGAGCATGATGTCCGGGTGCGAGGCGTCGACCTCCTTTTCGGGAAACTGGAAAGGATATTGCGGCGCCGTGATGCCGAAGCGGTAGGCCAGCGCCTGCAGCTCACAGTTGCCGCTCTTTTCGCAGAACATGCAGAAGTGGTTTCCTTCCACAAACATCATGTCGATAATGTTGCGGCGGTGCTGGAGCAGCTCCGGCGTTTCGCTCTCAATCACCATGCCGTCCATGACCGGCTTGACACAGGCGGCCTGCGGGCGGCCATCGCAAATGACCGTACAGACGCGGCAGCTGCCGATCGGCTTTAGGTCCGGATGCGAGCAGAGGCGCGGAATATAAATTCCGACGGCGTCCGCGGCTTCGAGTATCGTCTGCCCCATTTGGGCGTCGATCTCTTTTCCATCGATCGTGATTTTTACGGTATCGCTCATGGCTCCTCCTAGGCGTGGAAAATTTCGGACCGGCGGCCGGCAATGGCGCTGGCGTCCTCGACCGCTTTCATAATGTCGAACGACTTTTGCAGCCCGTCGCCATTGTCCTTCACCAGCGCATTATAGACCGGCCGGAAGTTTTTCAGCGTCGAGAACACCGGATTGGGCGAGGTCTGCCCCAGCCCGCAGCGACTCATAAACTTGACGCTTTCGCCGAGCTTCTGCAGATAGTCGAGATCAGCCTGCGCGCCTTCGCCGTTGCGGACACGTTTGAGCCGGTTTTTCAGCAGCACGTTTCCGACGCGGCACGGCACGCAGTAGCCGCAGCTTTCCTCCACGAAAAATTCCATAAAGGCGGCGGCCACCTCGAGAATGTCGCGCTGATTGCTGAAGATCATCATCGAGCCGCCGGTGGACAACTCCTCATAGCTGATACCGAGGCCAAACTGCGCGGGACCGACCATCTGACCGGAAGGACCGCCGACGCAGACGCAGGCGGCGTCTTCGGCGCCGGCGCGTTCGAGCACCTCGCCGAGCTTGGTGCCAAACGGCACTTCATAGATGCCCGGCCGCTCGCAGTCGCCGCAGACGCTCAGCAGCTTGGTGCCGGCGCTGCGGTCGGTGCCGATGGAGGCAAACCAGCCCGGTCCCATGTCCATGATGCGCGCGGCACAGCAGTAGCTCTCGACATTATTGACGGCCGTCGGCGAAACCATGTAGCCCTTCACGACGGGGAACGGCGTGCGGTCGGTCGGATCGCCGCGCGTGCCTTCGCAGGAACTGATGAGCGAGGTTTCTTCGCCGCAGACATAGGCGCCGGCGCCCATCTGGATGCGGACGTCGAAGTTGAAACCGTCTTTGCCGAGAATATTGTTTCCGAGCAGATTGGCGGCGCGACGCTGGTTCATCTTGTCTTCGAGGAAGGCGCGCAGATAGGCATATTCGCCGCGCAGGTAGATGATGCCGGTTTCGGCGCCGATGGCGTAGGCGGCGACGGTCATGCCTTCCAGCACCAAGTCTGCGCGCTCGGAGAGCAACACACGATCCTTAAAGGTGCCCGGCTCGCCTTCGTCGGCGTTGCAGAGCACAAACTTTTCTTCGCCGGGCGACTGGCGGGTCAGCTCCCACTTGAGGCCGGTGAGGAAGCCCGCACCGCCGCGGCCGCGCAGACCGGAGGTTTTTACATCTTCAATCACCTCTTCCGGCGTCTGGGTAAGCGCCTTGCGCAGACCGGCGTCGCGGCGATAGTCGGCGAGAATGACCGGTCCCGGCTCGCGAATGTTATTGTTGACCATGGCCTGCACCAGCGGATCCGCATTATTGCCGTCGCCGACCTCAGCGACGAGCGCCTGCGGATCGGGATTTTCGCGCAGCTGTTTTATGAGGGCGGGAATCTTTTCGGGCGTCAGGTGGGTCACGACGCTGCCATTGACCATCATGGCGGGCGCCTGATCGCTCATACCGATGCAGGGCGTCTTTTCGAGTGTGATGCTTCCGTCGGCCGTCGTTTCGCCGAACCCGATGCCGAGCTCGCTGCAGAGCGCGTCGCCGACTTCGTCGCCGCCCCGAAAGCGGTCGATGATGTCGTCGCAGAGGCGAATGACAATATCGCCCTTTTTCTGGACGGAGAGGAAGGCATAGAAGGAGACCACGCTTTCGACCTCGACGCGATGGGTGTTGGCCTCCCGGGCGATGAGCGCGAAAGCCTCGCGCGGAACATGATCGAAGGTCTCCTGCACCTCCCGCACAATGTCCATCAACCGCGCGCGGTCGTTTCCATATTTGCCGCAAATTTTCCTGATCGCTCCAGCCAAGTCACTCATTCAGTCCCCCTTTCGGCACACAGGTTCTGTTTCGCAAACCGCTACAAAAATATCGATTGCGTGCCCCATTGGCAAGGCATGAGTTGAAAACGTCGCATTACTTTTAAATTTATACAAAATGTAAACAACTTGAGTGCGGCTTTTCTTACATGAACTCGAACCTTGAAACCCGATAAGATCCGGCCTACATTACCCGCCAGTAATAATAAATCATTTCTGGCAGGGAGCCTCAATGAACAACCCATTTGGCACAGACTTTTTTGGGAAACAGGAGACGGTATCGCGCCACGACATTTGCGGCGGCTGCCGTAAGCTGACGGTATTAGGCTCCTACACCACCGGCCGCTTCCTCCAGTTCCGCAACTTTCCGCTCTTTCCGCTTGGGCGCGTGCATGTGGTCGATGAATGCCCCATCTGCGGCAAGCGCGGCCTGACCTCGCACCGCCGTTTCCGCAAGCAGCGCTCGCGCGAGCTGGCCGTTATGATGGAGGGGTTCAACAAAGATCCCGACAATCCGGACACCGCCTTGAGAGGGCTGCAAACCCTGATGACCTATAACGAGGCGCGCTGGTTTATGGATCTGAAGGATTCGTATGGCCGGCGCTTTCACGATCATATGCAGGTGCATCTCGTCATTGCCCAGGGACTGTGCCGTTTTGGCGAATACGCCGAAGCCGAAGCAGCCTGCAAAAAGGCGCTTGCACTCGGCGCCGGCCGCCGGGCGGATGAACTGCTGACCCTGTGCCAGTCGCTGCGCAAATCAGCCAGCGATGCAAACTTCAACGAACTGGCCGTCCAGCCCGAATCGATGCTGCGGCCCTACACCTTCCTGATCAGCTGTATGGTGCTTTTGCTCATCGGACTCTGTATCAACGGCATTGTGGCCATGAACCACCATGACGCCTGGCTGGTGAACGGATCGCCGAAACCCTATACGGTTGTGATTGACGGCAAGGAATATGAACTGCCGCCCTACGAAACCAAACGTATTAAACTTACACTCGGAAAGCACGTGATGGAATCACGCGGTCTGCCGGGCCAGGCCATGCCAGTTTCCTTTCGATACACCACCGCCCTGCTGAAACAAAAATTCTGCAACCATGCCCTCGTGCTTAACCCCGACACCATGGCCATTCTTGGAATCGAAACCCTGCAGGGCGGCCAGCGGATCACACAGTTCCGCCTCGGAAAGAGCGTCAACGCCCTCGACGGCATCCACCATCCTTTTTCCGATTTTTCCTTCTGGAGCAGGCGCGGCAGCCGCACGCGCCTTTTCCTGCACAAAACCGCCACGCAGATCGAATCCGTCGAGACCGCCCGAACCTTTATCAGCAAAGATGCCGCCGGGCTGTTGGCCCGCCGCATCCTCATGATCGCCCCCGAAAGCGCCGAAGCAACCGAACTGCTCAAGGTGGTTGAAGCGAGCCTGCCCGCCGAAAATGCCGCCGCCTTCCTGCGCAAAGGCCGTAACGATGACGCGCCGCTGATCGACTGGCACCTCTTCTATCAAAACTTTATCGAGCGCAAAATTCCGACGCACGATCTGCAGAATGAATATGCGCTGCTCTGCGAAAAATATTCTGCCGAGCCGCTCTACTACTATCTGCTCGGCCGAATCGTGCGCAACCGCGACCATGCCCGTCCGCTCTTTGAAAAATCGGAAAAGGACAAAGGCAGCGGCGGACTCGGATATTATGCCATCGCGCGCGACCTGCTCTGTGCCGGAAAATTTTCCGACGCCCTCCCCTTTGCCAAAAAGGCGCTGATGCGCAACCCGTCCAGCCCCGACTTTGCCGAGCTCAACCAACGCATTCACCTAGCCCTGCGGCAATATGATCCGATTCTGCAACGCATCCAAGGCAAGCTGCACAGCGATCCCGACAATCCGGCACTGACGGCGCGGCAGATCAAATACCTCACGCTCGCCGGCGAACACGCCGGCGCCATCGAAGCCGCCGCCAACTTTCCGAATGCCGTCGAATGCTGGAGCGCCTACTTTAACGCCGCGCGCTACTATGCCGTCGGCAACGTCCGCGACTATCTCGAAAGCATGGTCGACTCCGGCATGCAGACCAACAGCGTGCAGTTCCTGCTCCACGCCGGAAAGATCGATAAAGCCCAACAGCAGGAACAGGCGGACGACGGCACCGCGCACCTGATTCTCTACTGCGCCGCCCAATACCACGACCTGCCCGAAATCGCCGAAGCCGAACTGAAAAAAGCGTTGGAATGCGATCCCTACCTTCTAGCCGCCGGCGATATTCCCCCGTCCATCCAGAAGGTGCTTGAACTGCGCATGATGCCCAATCAAAAAGCCATTCTCTGCACCGCGCTCGGATTCCGCTTCCCCAAATATCAGGAGGCCTACTTCCACCTCGCGCAAACCTTTAACCACACCCCCGAATACCCCCAGCTTCTGCTCAAAAAATGGATGCAGGGCGCGCAACATCCTTCGCCACAAAGGGCTCAAAGGAACCATATTGAACCGCGGATCACGCGGATATACACAGATCGGAACGACCTGCACCCAGAACTCTGAATCCGCGCCATCTGCGTAATCCGCAGTTTAAAATCCCGTCCATCCTGTTCATCCCGTCTAAGAAACTCTGAAACCCGCCGTTTTTTTCCAGACATTCGGCAGCATTCGCTCTATAAAACCCAAGACTTCCCAACCACGGGACGATTTCGAAAAAAAGGGTTTTATGATGGCCAACCTGATTCAGCACCCCGCTCCGGGCAATCACACCATCCACTTCCGCGGCGACACCGTCACCTTTACGCTCGAAAACCGGACCGGCCAAAAGGGTAAAGCGTGGCTGCGCTCAAACATTGGCTATTCGCACATCCGCCACACCGAAATCATTATGCATGCCGAGCAGGGGTTGCCGCCGCTCTCGCGCGACTGGCACGATTTTCCGATGGAGCAAACGGGCGACACCTTTTTGATCACCCTGCCACTGCTTGGCGTCGGCCGCTTTGAAGCCAAGGCCTATTTTATCGCCGCGGACGACGACAAGATTTGCTGGCCCGAGGGCGGCAACTCCGTCCTGAAGGTTGAGCCGGCCGAAACCTGCGCCGGCAACACCATGTACACCGCTTTTGTCCGCCAGTTTGGCGCGGCCAAATATCACGGTGCCATCGAACCGCGCGATGAACATGCCATCAGCCGGCTCGACCACGCCGGCTACACGGTCATTCCCCAGGCGGGCAAGTTTCGCGATGTGATCAAGGAGCTCGACTTTATCATCGGCACCCTGCGCTGCAAAATTATCCAGCTGCTGCCGATCCATCCGGTGCCGACCACTTACGGACGCATGGGCCGCTTCGGCAGCGCCTTTGCGCCGCTCGACCTTTTTGACGTCGACGCCTCCCACGCCGAGTTCGACAAACTGACGACGCCGCTTGAACAGCTTCAGGAGCTGGTCGACGAAGTCCACCGCCGCAACGGCCGGCTCTATATGGACATGCCGATCAACCACACCGGCTGGGGATCCTATCTTCAGATCAACCATCCGGATTGGTTTGAACGCAAGGAGGACGGAAAATTTAAATCGCCCGGCGCGTGGGGCGTCGAATGGTCGGACCTTGTTGAGCTGAACCACACGCACCGCGAGCTGTGGAAAGAGATGGCCGACGTTTTCCTCTACTGGTGCCGCAAGGGCGTCGACGGCTACCGCTGCGACGCGGGCTATATGGTTCCGTTCGAGGCGTGGCAATACATCATTGCCAAAGTGCGCATGGAATATCCCGACACCGTCTTTATGCTCGAAGGGCTCGGCGGCCATAAGCACGTCACCGAAAACCTACTGGCCAACGCCGGCATGAATTGGGCCTATTCCGAAATTTTCCAGAACCACGATCAGGGCCAGGTCGACGGCTACCTGCCCGACTCTATCCGCGTCAGCGAATCCAAAGGCAATCTGATCCACTTTTGCGAAACGCACGACAACTCGCGCCTCGCCGCCGTCTCGCCCGCCTTTGCGCACCTGCGCGCCGCCTTCTGCGCGCTCACCTCGCATAACGGCGCGTTCGGCTTCGCTAACGGCGTCGAATGGCTGGCCGAAGAGCAGATCAACGTTCACAACGCCCATTCGCTCAACTGGGGCGCCGAGCCCAACATGATCGAATGGCTCCGCCGCATCCACGCCATCATGGAAACGCACCCGTCGTTCCACGCCGACGCCAAGGTCGAGCTGATCACCCACGGCCACCACAACTCCGCGGCGATCCTGCGGACCGACGCCTCCGGCGAACACAAGCTGCTCGTACTCGCCAACCTCAGCCACGAACACAAAGGTATGGTCGCATGGCACGGCGATCTGCACGAATATAAAACCGACCTGCTCAGCGGCCATCCCATCCACTATCACAAATATTCGCTCCACCTCGAACCCGGCCAGGTGCTCTGCCTCACCGACAATCCCGAATGGATGAACCGCATCCATCAAACGCTGGACGCCCCGTTTCAAGGCGCTGACGCCAGCGAGGCGCAGATGCTCAAAGCCAAGGCGATGGACGTGTTGACTCACTTTAACAACAGCCCGCTGGAAGCGGGCGATACAGCTTCCGTACCGCAGGTGATTGGAAGCGCAACGACCAATCTCAGCCTGCCCGCCTCAGCTAAGTTCATTGAGGATCCTAAAAAATTCTGCCAAGAGCTTGCCGGCGGCGCGCCGGTCGTCACCACCTGGCAGTGGCCGCGCGACACGCGCCGCACCGTCATGCTGCCGCCGAACCACTTCCTGCTCGTCAAAGCCGACCACGGCTTTATCGCCGAACTCAAATGCGGCGACGAAACCCTCGCGCACGAAAAATCGCTCGTGCAGGCCGACGGCCAAAGCTTTGTAATCTTCAAACCGCTCGAAACGTCAGCGGAACATCAATTGCTGATACTCAAACTCACCATGTTTGAGCCCGACGAAATCAAGCATGCCGAAGCACCCGTCATGCAGCTGTGCGAAGAGCCGAATGCAAAAGTCATCACCACCTGCCGCGCCGGCGAAGTTCACGACCGTGACCGCTACGCCGTCTGCACCAACGAACACGGCGCACTCTCGCAGGTGCGCATCGGCTGGGCGGAGCTACGCAGCAAATATGACGGCCTGCTGATCGCCAACCTCGACCCGCAGGTTCCGGTCGACCGCCATACGATGTTTACGCGCTGCCGCGCGTGGGTGGTGCATAAAGGCTATTCCAACGAGCTTTCGCTCCACTGCCAGAAACGCTTCACCGTCGCCGACGACGGCACTGTGGTCTGGAACTTTGCCGTGCCCGTCGGCGAAGGGCTGCTGATTCCGCTCAAGGCCGCGCTGCAGCTGCATCCCGAAACCAACGCCGTCCAGCTCAGCTTTATCCGCGAGGCCGCCGGTGACGACCCCGAGCATCTGCCGGACGATCAGCCGGTTTCACTCATTCTGCGCGCCGACATTGAAGACCGCAACAACCACGAAGTGACCAAGGCGCATGCCGGCGCGGAACAGCATTGGCCGAGCGTCATTCAAGCGCAGCAAAACGGCTTTACCTTTGCGCCGGCTGAAGATCGTAAATTGAAACTCGCGCTCAAGGGCGGCGAGTTCCATGCCGAACCGGAGTGGTATTACATGATCAACCATCCCGTCGACCGTGACCGCGGCATCGACGGCGAATCCGACCTCTTCAGCCCCGGCTATTTTAAGATCGAGCTCAAAGGCAAAAAAACGGCGCAGCTCAGCGCGGCGACCGGCGAAGCTCCGGCCTTCGACAAACCGACACTCGCGGCCCAAGCGGAAACGCTCTCGATCGAGGAATCGATGAAGCTGGCAATGATGCAGTTTATCGTGAAGCGCGACGATTTCCAGACGGTGATTGCGGGCTATCCGTGGTTCCTCGACTGGGGCCGCGACACGCTCATCTGCCTGCGCGGCATCATCGCCGCCGGCCTGCTCGACGAGGCGCAGAATATTCTGCTGCAGTTTGCCAAGTATGAAAAAGGCGGCACCATCCCCAACATGATCCGCGGCAACGACGACCGCAACCGCGAAACCTCCGACGCCCCGCTCTGGCTCTTTGTCGCCTGCGACGAACTGATGAAAGCGCAGAAAAACAAAAAGCTGCTGAAGGCCGACTGCGGTGACGGCCGCACCGTCAAAGAGGTGCTCGTCTCACTGGCGACCGGTCTGATCAACGGCACCGAGAACGGCATTACCTTCGACTGGAATTCGGGACTGATCTACAGCCCGTCGCACTATACCTGGATGGACACCAACTATCCCGCCGGCACGCCGCGCCAGGGCTATCCGGTCGAAATCCAGGCGATGTGGCACTATGCGCTCAACATGCTCGCCCGCATCGACAAGGCTCCGGAATGGAAAAAGTTTGCCCAACAGGTGGAAGCGTCGATCGCCGAACTCTTTATTGTCGAGGCGGACGACTTTACCTATCTGGCCGATTGTCTCGCGGCCGAACCCGGCACAAGCGCGCACAACGCCGAGGTCGACGACGCGCTGCGCTCCAACCAGCTGCTGGCCGTCACGCTCGGCGCGGTCGCCGACAAGGCGCTGTGCAAAAACATTATCGAAGCGTGCGAACAGCTTTTGATTCCCGGCGCGATCCGCAGCCTGGCCGACCGCCCGGTGCTTCGCCCCGCGCCGGTCTACAACGACGGCCACCTGCTCAACGATCCGCAGAACCCCTATTGGGGCCACTATACGGGCGATGAGGATACGCGCCGCAAGCCGGCCTATCACAACGGCACGGCGTGGATGTGGCCATTCCCGTCGTATGCCGAAGCGCTGGTGATGGTGTATGGCGACGGTGCGCGCGCCACCGCCCTGGCCCTGCTCGGCAGCGCGTCGGAGGTGATCAACCACGGCTGCCTGCGGCAGAGCCCGGAGGTGATCGACGGCAATACACCGCATGTCCAGCGCGGCTGCGGCGCTCAAGCCTGGGGGGTCACCGAACTTTATCGGGTCACCAAACAGCTGAAGAGCTAACAATCTTCTTGCAAGAACAGACAGGGTTCGATTTCATCCATGAAATAATTGAGGGGCTTACGAATGGGCGGTAAAACGAAAAAAACGAAGCAGAAATCACCACGAATCTTAATCGTTACGCCCGAAATCACCTATCTGCCCGACGGCATGGGCAACATGACCAACAAGCTTTCGGCCAAGGCCGGCGGCCTGGCGGATGTTTCGGCCTCGCTGGTCTCCGCGCTTTATGAGCTCGGAGCCGATGTTCATGTGGCGCTGCCCCACTACCGCAAAATGTTTCATGTCGATATCGGCGGATTCATTGATGACGAGCTGCTGATTTATAAGAGCAAGCTGCCCGACGACCGCATCCATCTGGCCGAAGACCGCATCTTCTACTATCAGGACCGCGTTTACAGCAACTCCGAAGAGGTCGACCTGAAGATCGCTCTCGCCTTCCAGCGCGAGGTGATCAACAACATTATCCCGACGGTTAAACCCGACCTGATCCACTGTAACGACTGGATGACCGGCCTGATTCCCGCCGAGGCGCGCATGCTCGGCATTCCGAGTCTCTTTACCTTCCACAACATTCATACCGTCAAAACCACACTCGCACACATTGAAGACCGCGGCATCGACGCGGCCGAATTCTGGAGCAACCTCTTTTATGAATGGCCGTCGGGCAACTATTTTGAAGCACGCGAAGGCAACCCGGTCGACTTTCTCTGCAGCGGTATTTTTTCCTCGCACTTCATCAACACGGTCAGCCCCACCTTCCTCAAGGAGATTGTCGACAACCAGCACGACTTTGTGCCCGGCAATATTCAGTGGGAAGTGGCGAGCAAATACCACGCCGGCTGCGCGAGCGGCATCCTCAACTCGCCCGACGCCGCCTGCAACCCCGAAACCGACGCGCATCTCGTTCAACGCTACGGCGCCGCCGACCATTATGATGCCAAGCGCGCCAACAAAACCTATCTTCAAGAACGCCTCGGCTTGGAAATCAACCCCGAGGCCCCGCTGCTCTTCTGGCCGTCGCGCCTCGACCCGATTCAAAAGGGGTGTCAGCTTGTCGCCGAAATTCTTTTCGACACGATCGACAAATACTGGGGCGACGGCCTGCAGGTTGCCTTCGTGGCCAACGGCAGCTACCAGCAGGTCTTCCACGATATCGTCTACCAGCACGACCTCTACAAACGCATCGCCGTCTGCGACTTTGAGGAAGGCCTCTCGCACATTGGCTTTGCCGCTTCCGACTTTATGCTGATGCCCTCGCTGTTTGAACCGTGCGGCCTGCCGCAAATGACCGGCGCGATCTACGGCTCGCTCCCGATCGTCCGCGACACCGGCGGCCTGCACGACTCGATCAGCCAGATGAATGTCGAGGACGGCAACGGCAACGGCTTCCTTTTTGAAACCTACGACAGCGGCGGACTCGCCTGGGCCATTGACTGCGCGATGGATTTCTATCGCCGCGACCTGCACACCCGCGGCACCCATATCGGCCGCGTCATGCAGGAGAGCAAAGGGCGCTTCAACCACGCCGTCACCGCACAGACCTACATCGATATTTACCAGCAAATGCTTCACCGCCCACTGGTGGACGAAGTATTCGAAAAAGCCAACTAGGTGCTTTTATGAGAGATCCCCAACTCGCCAAACTTTCCGACGACCCCTGGCTGGAGCCTTACCGCGACCGGCTCCGGAAACGCGCTGACCATATCCAATACATGGAAAAGCGCCTCACCGGCGGAAACATGACGCTCGACCAGTTTGCCAATGCGCACGAATATTACGGCCTCCACTTCCGCGACGGGAAATGGATCTTCCGCGAATGGGCGCCCAACGCCACGGCCATCTATCTCGTCGGCGACTTTTCCGACTGGCAGCAGCTCGACGACTTTGCGCTCAGCTATGGCGACGGCCCCGGCGTCTGGGAAATTGAACTGCCCGCCAACAAGCTCCAGCACGGCGACCTCTACAAACTCAAGATCTACTGGCCCGGCGGCGGCGGCGAGCGCCTGCCGGCCTACACCCGCCGCTCCGTCCAGGATCCGGACACTCACATTTTCACTGCCCAGGTCTGGAAGCCGGAACAGGCGTATGAATGGAAGTTCCCGCGCCCGGCCAAACCGATCGGCGCGCCGCTCATCTATGAATCGCACATCGGCATGGCACAGGAAGAGGCCAAGGTCGGCTCCTACCTCGAATACAAGGAGAAAATCCTGCCGCGCATCATCGAAATGGGCTACAACACCGTCCAGTTCATGGGCATCATGGAGCATCCGTATTACGGCTCCTTCGGCTACCACGTCTCCAACTTTTTTGCTGCCTCCTCGCGCTTTGGCACCCCCGAAGAACTCAAGGAGCTCATCGACGCCTGCCACGAAGCCGGCCTCGCCGTCATCATGGACCTCGTCCATTCGCACGCGGTGAAGAACGAGGAAGAAGGCATTTCGCGCTTCGACGGCACGCTTTACCAATATTTCCACGAAGGTGACCGCGGCGACCACGATGCCTGGGATTCGCGCTGCTTCGACTATGCCAAGCCGGAGGTGCTCCACTTCCTGCTCTCCAACGCCCGCTACTGGATCGACGAGTTTAACTTCGACGGCTACCGCTTCGACGGCGTCACCTCCATGCTCTACCACCACCGCGGACTCGGCACAGCCTTTACCGACTATGCCGACTATTTTGACGGCACTGTCGACATGGACGCCCTCGCCTACCTCGCGCTCTCCAACAAACTGATTCACGATGTTCGCCCCAACGCCATCACCATCGCCGAAGATGTTTCCGGCATGCCCGGCCTCGGCGCGTTGCAGGGCGAAGGCGGCTGCGGCTTCGACTATCGCCTCGCGATGGGCGCGCCCGACTGCTGGTTCAAGCTTGCCAACGATATTCCCGATGAAGACTGGAACATGGGCTGGCTCTACCATGAGCTCACCAGCCACCGCGCCGACGAACAGGTGATCTCCTACGTCGAATCGCACGACCAGGCGCTCGTCGGCGGCAAAACCTTTATCTTCGAACTAATCGACAAGGAGATGTACTACAACATGCATCTCGGCTCGGACAATATGGTGGTCGACCGCGGCCTCGCACTGCACAAGATGGCGCGCCTCGCCACCCTCGGCGCCGCCGGCCACGGCTATCTCAACTTTATGGGCAACGAATTCGGCCACCCGGAATGGATTGACTTTCCGCGCGAAGGCAACGGCTGGTCCTATCACCACGCGCGCCGGCAATGGAGCCTGCGCGACGCCCCCGACCTGAAGTTTCACTTCCTCGCCGACTTTGACCGGGCGATGGTCAACCTGGCCCGCGACCGCAAAACCATCGGCGCGGAAACACCGACCTTCCGCCTTATCAACGAAGGCGACAAAGTTATCGCTTATGAACGCAACGGACTGCTGTTTGTCTTCAATTTTCATCCGACCAAATCCTTCACCGGATATCCAGTGGACTGCTCGGCCGGGAAATATCAGCTGCAGCTCGACACCGATGCGCCCGCATTCGGCGGACACGGCCGGCTGCAGAACGAACCGCCCCACGAAAGCTTTGCCTTCAACGACGGCGAAAACAACCGCAACCAGATCAACCTCTACCTTCCCTCCCGCACCGCCCTCGTGCTTGAACAGATCTGATGCTGCACTCGGCGAAGCGCTGACTGCATGTCATAAATCGCTGTCGGGAAACGTCCTTCCTTCAACGGGCGTTTTTTTCGGTTTGGCAACGTTGACCCGATCATCCCAAACCGATAGCTTGCCTCGAATTTCCAATCCAACTGGTAGATATATGCAGAAAAGACTGCTCCAACCGATCATCCTGTTCCTTTGTGCGGCGGCTTCCGTTTTTGCGCAGGACACCGTTGTTTTCAAAAATGGCGACATTCTGACCGGTAAAATTATTGAGCAGACCGAAACCACCCTCCTGTTTAAATCCGCCTCATTCGGAACCGTAGAGCTGCAGAAAAACAGCATTACGAAAATAACCCCGGAAGAGGAAAAGGCGCCCCAACCGACACCGAAGCCGGTTGCCCCCCAAAAGGCACCGAAAAAAGCTCCGGCCAAAGCCAAGTCGCCGTGGTCGGGACAGGCCGGCGTTCAGATTGCCGTGCGCGAACGAAGCAATCTGGACGAAAACGGGGATTCCACCAGCACCGACGAATTTGAGTCCTACAAAGTCTATGGCCATGTAAAGTGGGCCCAGAAAAAGAATAGCCTAAAGTGGAGCTGGACCTATCGCTACAGCGAAACCGACGGCGTGCTCAAAGATGACTATTTTAACTTAACCCAGGATTATCGCCGCACAATCTCCCCGCGCTACTTTGCCAACGCAAAAACCATGTATCAGCGCGATGTGAAACGTAATGTTGAAAATGAATATCTCCAGACCGCCGCATTGGGCGTTAAGTGGCTCGACAGGAAAACACTGAAACTTTCATCTTCCAGTGGGATTGCCTACCACCAATATGAGATCGCGCAAAGCGACACAGACGTTGACGAGGGAACGTTTATTTTCGACGAATCGTTCCGCTGGACGGTGATCGATTCGCTGACTCTGTTCCAGAAATTCACCCACCTGGGTGACCTTGAAAGCTATCATTGGGTTTTCACCAGCGGCGTTGAAAACAAACTGATCCACAACCTGTTTGTCAAAATGGAATATAAAATCGACAAGGATACCGGCGTAAAATACAGCAACAGCGGTTCATACACCGGCAGTAGCAAGAACTATTATGACAAGGCGCTGCTCACCAGCATCCTCTACAAATTCTAAAAAAAGCGGCCGTGCGGCCGCTTTTTTCATGAGTTCCGTTTTGAAGAACCGCGCTTCTTTTTCCAGCGCCGGATCAACCACCATCCCAGCACAAACACCGCCGCGGTCACCAGCATCGGGATGACATCGCTTGGCGGCGGTTCGCAATAGGGAATGGTGAGCGGATCTTCCATTTCGGAGTCTTAGACGACTTCGATCAGTTCCATTTCAAAATTAAGGTTCTGGCCAGCCAGCGGATGGTTGGCATCGATGGTGATAGTTGTTTCGGCCACGGCCGTGATCTGTACCGGAACGGCCTGACCCTGCGGTCCCTGCATCTGAAGTCCCATGCCAACCTGCGGCTCAAGATCTTCCGGCAGCTGTGAACGCTCGAATTCCATGATCATTTCGTCGCGCTTTTCGCCATAGGCTTCTGCGGCCGGAATATGGATGGTTTTCGTTTCGCCGACTTCCATATCGACAACGCCCTTTTCAAAACCGGGAATTACCATGCCGGCGCCCATTTCAAACTCCAGCGGATCGCGGCCGGCGGAGGAGTCAAACTGGCTGCCGTCATCCAAGGTTCCGGTATAGTGGATTTTTACTTTCTGTCCGTTTTCAATCATCAAACTGCCTCTCGGGTTTTAGGTTTTAAGTGTTAAGTCGCCGCACCTTACATGCATTCCGGCGGATAGCAACCAGATTAACGACGGCGCCTTGGAGCCTTCTTCTTTTTCGCAGGTTCCAAAGGTGTGAATCCGCGCTTGCCGCAGCGTTTGCCGACCGCCGCCACGGCCAGTCGCGCGCTCGCAAAAGCCGCCTGCAGGTTATAGCCGCCCGTCGGCCCGTCAATATCGACCACCTCGCCGGCAAAATAGAGGCCGCGGCACTTTTTCGACTCCATGGTGCGCGGATCAATTTCACCGAGCGCGACGCCGCCGACTGTCACCATCGCCTCCTTGATCGAGCGTGTCCGCAGCGGCTTAATCTCCTCGCTCCGGCCATCCTCAAACTTCACGACCAGCGAATAGTTTTTCAGGTTGCGACGCGCCGCAATCCGGCTCGCATCGGTGAGCGCGGTTCCGCCGACGCCCCACTTTTCAATCTCAAAAACGCCGCGCGTTTCGGCCACGACTTTACCGCCGGCCATAAGATCGACCCTCACCTTTTCATAAATCTTGCCGACGCGTCCCTTGATCACTTTCGGATCGACCTCAAAACCGACCAGTCCCGGACGCAACGGCGCAACCGCATGGCCCAGCTTTTTCGCCCATTCCTGTCCGTCGCCGACCGAGCCGGTTTTCGGATAGCTGACGCCGCCAGTGGCGACGAGCACATATTTAGCTTCGACCACAAAGTTACCGGTCGTCACCCGAAACCCGCCCTTCATCTTTTCAATCGCCTGCACCGGCGAAGAACAGGCCAGCGACACCTCCTTATCGCGCAGCAGGTCGGTGAACAGATTGAGCACATCGGAAGCGCGCTCGGTGTGCGGATAAACCTTGTTGCCCGCCTTTACCACGGTCTTCAGTCCGTTTGCCGCAAACCAGCGTTGCAGCATCGACGGCGTAAAGGCGTGAATCGCCGCATCCAAAAAAGGTGCGACCGGCGAGCCGAACATCTGCAGCATGCGCTCTTCGGAAATATTGGTGGTCAGGTTGCAGCGCGCGTTGCCGCACATCAGCAGCTTGCGGCCCGGCTTATGCTTACGCTCCAGCACCAGCGCCTTCAGCCCCAGCTCGCCCGCGGCACACCCCGCCATCAGTCCGGCGGCTCCGCCGCCGATGATAATCAGATCGGTTTTATTCATAGATCTTCCTATGTTGGCAGAAGCGGTCTGGATTTCCAACCCGGATTACAAACTGCGCCACTCGATCTGTTTGATGAGGTCGCAAAAAATAAAATGGTGGAACGGCAAAAAGATATACCAATAGGTATGCCCCCACAGCCCCTTGGTTTGATAGTAGGCATTCACGGAGAGCCGATTTTTGTTGCCGGCCACCGGATCAACAGAAAACTCGAGCCAGGCATAGCCCGGCATCTTCATTTCCGCCCGCAGCAGCAGCTGACTGTCGGCCCGGATTTGCTCGACCCGCCAGAAATCCACCACATCGTTCACGCGCAAAGTGGAGGCGCTGCGCCGTCCGCGCGTCGTACCGACCCCCCGCAACAGGCGATCCAGCGCGCCGCGGATGCGCCACAGAAAGGTGCTGCAAAACCAGCCGTTGCGCCCGCCGATGTGGGTGATGGACTTAAACAGCGCCGAGGCCTGCTTGGTCGTGATCAGCGAATAGGAGCAGGAATGGGTCGGCGGACCGCCGAGCTCACGGAACTTGATGGCCAATTCATAGTCCGGCGGATAGCTGTCGGACCAGCGGGTATGTACGGCATCCTGCTCCTCGCGCGAGAGCGCCAGCACCAGCGCCTCCTTACACGAAAGCCGCCGAAATGGAATCAGCGTTTCAATTTCATGTTCATGGCAGATCACATCATCCATCACGCTTTCCATCAGGCACCAGGTAATCGCCGCCGGAACCGGGGTCAGCAGACTGGTGATGTAGGAAAAAAACTTGATATTGGAAACCGGCGCACGAGGTGGTTGATCATTTCATACGACGCACTACCGGAGCCGATAATGATGGCGGCGCGCAGAATGGTGGTCGGCACGCTTCCCCGGCGAAATTCCTCTGCCACCTGCAGGCGGCTGGCCAAATGATGGGACAGCGTGGACTGGGTGTCACCCAGTGCCCCGAGATAGATCATGCGGCTGACGCCCCGCCGCTCGGCCGCGGTTCGGAAATTATGCGCCGCACGAATGTCGGCCCCTTCGAACTGATGCAAACCGATGAGCATTGAGTGAATCAGATAATAGGCGGTATGAATGCCCTCCAACGCCCGGAAAACAGACTCCGCATCCAGCGCATCAGCAACAACCACCTCCGCCTCAGGCCAACGCTCCTTATGCTCGGGTGATTCCGCCCGAACCATAACGCGCACCCGATAGCCGCGGGCCAACAGCTCGGGAACCAGCCGACCGCCAATATAGCCGGTTGCGCCGGCAACCAGCACCGTGCCCATTTCCGGCACCGGTGCCGTCGGCAGGTCCGCGCATAACAGTTCATCATTGGTCACGACCATATCTCAGCATCCGATCGCAGCTACTTTAGCCGCCACCCTGAAAAGCGGAAGCTTTTTGAAGCGCAAGGTTTGCCCGCTCCGCGTTTTCGCGTATAACCCGCACCTCATGTCCAATTCTCAAACCATCCGACAAAACCTGCTGGCGGTCCTCGCCTGCCTGTTGTGGTCTACCGCTTTTGTGACCGCAAAACATGCGCTCGAGCATCAGACCCCGCTCAACCTCGCGGGCATGCGCTTTGTGCTCGCCGGCCTCATCCAGATTCCGCTGTGCGGCAGTCTCATTGCACCGTTCCGCCTGCTGCGCCGGGAATTTGCCACGGTGCTGCTCGTCAGCCTCTTCCACACCATCTATCTCTACGGTACTTTCTTCATCGGCATGATGTGGGTGCGCGGCGCCGAGGGCGCCATTATGATCGGCGCCGGCCCGCTCGCCTCCGCGCTGATGGCCCACCTGCTGATGCACGACGACAAGCTCCAGCGCAAGACGCTCATCAGCATTGCCTTCGGCATGAGCGGGATTGTGCTGATCAGCCTCGCGGCCAAACCCTGGAATCCGGTCGGGCTGAAAGAATTTTTCGGGCTCATGCTGCTGCTCAGCGGCTCATTTGTTTCCGCCCTCGGAAACATTGTGGTGGCCAAACGCAAAGGCGGGCTGCATCCGGTGGCGCTCAACAGTGCGCAAATGCTGCTGGGCGGAGTCGTACTCCTGCTCATTGCCCTGCCCTTTGAAGGATTGCCCGACCTGGATCGACCGGGAATTTTTTACGGCGCGCTGCTGTGGCTCGCCGTCATTTCCTCGACCGCCTTTGCCATCTGGTTTCACCTGCTCAGCAAAATCAAGGTTTCCAAACTCAACCTCTGGAAATTCCTGATCCCGCTCTGCGGCGCGGCGCTCAGCTGGATTCTGCTGCCGGACGAGTCGCCCACGCTGCCGAGTCTCGCCGGCATGGCGTTCATCGTCACCGGCATCATCATCGGCCAACGTGCGCCCCAACAGAAAGCACCGAAAGCCACTGACAAACACGGATAAACACCGATTTTTATTTCCGTGTTCTTCAGTGTTTATCTGTGGCCACTATATTATCTAGTCCTCTGAGAGGTAATGTTCTTCGTAGGCGGTTTCAAAGCTGAGCTTATGCGTTTTTTCCTCGCGGGCCAGCTTGGTAAAGAGCGCCTGAAGCCCGGAATCGGAAACCATCTGTGCCAGATCGGTGTACAGATCCATCGCCGCCTTTTCGCGCTTCATCGCCACGACCAGCGCATCCTGAAAACTCATATCGGGACCGGGCTGCACATCAACCAGATAGTCGGCAATCTTTAAATCGACAACCGTCCGGCCGCTGACCAGCTCCACGCAACCCACCTTGGCGGCCAGCAGCTTTTCTTTATGCCCCAGCTCCACCCCCGCAAAAGCGGTGAGCGTCTTTTTCATCGATGCATTGTCGGTCTGCTCCGCGAGGCCCTGATAAAAGTCGACCGCTTCCTGCTCCCGTTCAATGGCAAAGTCCAGTACGGCATCAACAGATTCAAACGTTTCCATAATCAGTCCTCATTGGGGTTCAAAAAAGCTTCCGGCGTCAGCGTCGCGACGGAATCGGATTTCAACGTTAAAGCTCCTACCGGGCAATATTCCGCCAGCCGCGGCAACTCGTCGTTATTAATCAGTGAAAGCCGCCGGTCGAGCGCCGGTTTGATGCGCGCATCGAAGCCGCGGCCGGCAAAGCCCATGCAGGCGCTCTCAAGCAGTTCATCACAAACGCGCACGCAGCATCCGCACTGAATGCATTTGTGCTCTTCATACACCAGCACTTCGTGCGAATCGTCGCGGCGGTAGCTGCGCTGCGAACCGGCAAAACGATCGGCCGAAGCTCCGAAGCGCGTCGCGAAGTCGCGCAGCGAACATTCATGCGCATCGCGACAGCCGCACTCCATGCAGCGGGCCGCCTCGGCACGGGCCATCTCTTCGGGGAATCCGGTTTCAACTTCCTCAAAATTGGTGGCGCGCTTCTTTGCATCCAGATGCGGCATCGGCACGCGCTTTTCCTCCGCAAACGGCGCAGTCACCTCGGCCGGAATTTCGCTCAGTTCGCCCATGCTGTGGTTATAGCCGGCCGGATCGCCCACCACGGCTTCGCCGCGCAGGAACTGATTGATCGCAAAAGCGGCACGGCGCCCCGCCGCAACGGCATTGACGGCAATATCCGCGCCGGTCACGCAGTCGCCGCCTGCAAAAACATTTTCCATGGAAGTGCGGCCGGTCTGTTCGTCGGCATTGATCGAGCCCCACGCCGTCAGCTCCAGCTCCGACACCATCGAAGAGTCCACGTTTTGTCCGATCGCGGTAATGATATCATCCACTTTGAGCGTGAACTCGGAGCCATCGACCGGAACCGGACGGCGGCGCCCGGAATCGTCGGGTTCGCCCAGCTCCATGCGCACGCACGTCAGCGCCAGCTTTTCTCCGGCCTGCTCAACCTTAACCGGAGCGGCCAGCGTTTCGAGCAGGACGCCCTCTTCGAGCGCGGCATCAATTTCCTCGTCCCAGGCCGGCATCTGCTCACGGGCGCGGCGATAAAGAATGGTGACCGATTCCGCACCGAGGCGCAGCGCGGTGCGCGCGGCATCAATCGCGGTATTACCGCCGCCGACGACCACCACTTCGTTACCGATCGGCAGCGACTCATCGCGCGAAACCCTTCCGAGAAATTCGATACCGCTCTGCACGCCGTCGAGCTCTTCGCCGGGCGTACGCATGCCGGACGCTTTCTGCGCGCCGAGGCCAAGGAACACCGCGTCATATTCTTCGCGCAGCTGATCGAGCGAAACATCGCGGCCCAAGCGCGTGCTGTATTTGAATTCCGCCCCGAGTTCTTTGATGGCGTCCACTTCGCCGTCAATAATGTTGCGAGGCAGCCGGTAGGAAGGAATGCCGTAGCGGATCATTCCGCCGGGCGCTTCGTGGGCATCAAAGACCGTGCAGTCGACGCCGAACATCTGGAGATAATAGGCCGCGGAAAGTCCGGCCGGGCCGGCGCCGACCACTGCCACCTTTTTGCCGATCGACGGCAGGCGCGACGGTTTGACTTCCCAGCCGTTGGCCTTCGCCTGATCGGCCGGAAAGCGCTTGAGCTGGCAGATGGCGACCGGCCCTTCAACCAACTGACGGCGGCAGCCCTCTTCGCACGGGCGGGTGCAGACGCGCCCGAGACAGCCGGCCAGCGGCATGTTGTTATTGATCAGCTTGAGCGCCTCCAGATCCTCGCCCTTGGCGATGTGGCTGATAAAGCCGGGGATATCGATCCCTGCCGGGCAGGAGGTCATGCAGGGACCGAGGCAGTCGCCGACATGGTCGGAGAGCAGCAGATCGAGGCAGGTTTTACGCGCACCTTTAACCCGCTCATTCTCGGTGTTGACCACCATGCCTTCGGCCACTTCCGTCGAACAGGACGGCACCAGCGTTCGGCGCCCTTCCACTTCAACCGCGCAGACAAAGCAGGAGGCAAACGGTTTGAGGTCGTCGCTGTGACAGAAAGTGGGAATAAAATATCCGGCGGCCTTGGCTGCATCGAGAATGGTATCGCCCGTCTTCGCGGTCGCCGGCTTTCCGTTCAATGTAAAATTTACTTTGCTCATGACTAAATCACCTTCACGGCATCAAAATTACAGACCTCGCGGCAGACGCCGCAGCGAACGCATTTATCCTGATCAATCACATGCAGCCCCTTGCGCTCGCCCGTGATGGCATCGACCGGACATTTCCGCGCGCAGGCCGTACAGCCGGTGCAGTTGTATTCAATGACATAGCTGCACAGCTTGACGCATTTACCGGCGCGGCATTGTTTATCGTTGATGTGCTCTTCATATTCCTCGCGGAAATATTTGAGCGTCGTCAGCACCGGGTTGGGCGCGGTCTGTCCCAGTCCGCACAGACTGGTGTCCTTGATCTGCACCGCCAGCTCCTCGAGCTGTTCAATATCCTCCGGCACACCGTCGCCCTCGCAGATGCGCGTGAGCACTTCGAGCATGCGGCGCGTTCCAATCCGGCAGAAGGTGCATTTGCCGCACGATTCGAGCTGGGTAAAGTCGAGGAAGTAGCGGGCGACATCGACCATGCAGGTGGTTTCGTCGAGCACGATCATACCGCCCGAACCCATGATCGCGCCGGTCTGATTGACGGCGTCATAATCGATGAGCGTGTCGAGCAGCGACTCGGGAATACAGCCACCGGACGGGCCGCCCATCTGAACCGCCTTCACCTTCCGGTGCGTGCCGGTTCCGCCGCCGATCTCTTCAACCACCTCGCGGATCGTGATACCCATCGGCACCTCGACGAGTCCGCCGCGCTTAATCTTTCCGGCCAGCGCAAAAACCTTGGTACCCTTCGATTTTTCGGTTCCGATCGCGGCATAGGCATCCGCGCCGTTGCGGATGATCCACGGCACGCTCGCAAGCGACTCCACATTGTTGATGGTGGTCGGCTTGCCGAAGAGGCCCGACTGCGCCGGGAACGGCGGCCGCAGGCGCGGCATGCCGCGCTCGCCTTCGATCGAGGCCATCAGCGCGGTCTCTTCGCCGCAGACGAATGCACCGGCACCTTCTTTGATATGAATGTGGAGCGAAAAACCGCTCCCGAAAATATGGTCGCCCAGCAGCCCTTTTTTCTCAGCCTGGGCAATGGCAATTTTCAACCGGGCAATCGCCAGCGGATATTCGGCGCGGCAATAGATATAGCCCTCGCTCGCACCGGTGGCGAATGCCTGAATCGCCATGCCTTCAAGCACGGCGTGTGGATCGCTCTCGAGCGTACTGCGATCCATGAATGCGCCCGGATCGCCCTCGTCGGCATTGCAGACGACATATTTTTTATCGCGCTCTTCGGCCAGCGCAAACTTCCATTTCAGACCGGTCGGGAACCCGGCGCCGCCGCGACCGCGCAGGCCGGAAGCCAGCACCGTTTCGCAGACCGCCATCGGATCATCCTGCTTCAGCACCAACTCCAGCGCCTGATAGCCGCCGCGTTCCAGATATTCATCAATATTTTCCGGGTCAACCTGTCCGCAGTTACGCAGTACAATCCGCTGCTGTTTACCGAGCAGTCCCGCGCCGGCGCCCTCGTTGTCCTTGAAGAGCCAGGCATCGACCGGTTTCCCGCCGCGCACATGCTCGGCAATAATTTTATCGAGCTTGGCCGGATTGAGGCTGTGATAAAGAAATTCGCCGCCGTCCGCGTCGGAGATCCGGATCTGCGGCTCGGCATGGCACATGCCAAGGCAGCCCATAATGCCCAACTCGGCATCAAGATCCGCATTCTGGAGCATTTCATAAAGATTTTTGGAGCCCGCCGCCATATTGCAGCTGCTCATACCGATCGAAATTTTGCGGGAGCTACTCATTGGAATCCTCCAGCTTATCAACCAGCTCGCCGGCGGCGGTGCGGTCAACATGCGCGCTGATTTCGTCGTCGACCGCGACGACCGGCGCGAGTGAACAGCAGCCGAGGCAGGCGACCGATTCGAGCGTATATTTGCCGTCGACCGTGGTTTCGCCGTCCTTGACGTTCAGCCGTTTTTCGAGCGTTTCGGTAACGCCCTCGGCGCCGGCCACGTGGCAGGCGGTTCCGTGGCAGACCTTGATGATTTTTTCACCGACCGGTTCGAGGCGGAACTGGGAATAGAAGGTCGCCACGCCGTAAAGCTTGGTTTCGGTCATTTCGGTTTTCGACGCAATGTGTTCGATCGCCTCGATCGGAATATAGCGAAATTCGTCCTGCACCGCCTGCAGCAGCGGAATGGCCATTTCCGGCGTCGAGCCGACCCGCTCAATCATTCCGTCCACTTGCCTTTTTATATCGCACGCACAACTCATCTGAACCCCATCGTTTACGGTGAAAAAACTCGTTTCGCATGGTAGAGAGTCGCCGACTCCATTGGAAGAAATATTGGATAGTATATCTTGCCCGGCATCCGCCGGCGCGCGAGAATACTGGTGGATCGAGAGGAGGTTTGCCATGAACCTGGAACTGCTTAGAGAATTCTTCGGATGGATGACACTGATCAACCTGGTGCTTTATGCCTGGAGCGCCATTATGTGCATGCTGGCCAAAGGCTGGATCCAGCGCATACACGGCAAATGGTTTGATTTGCCCCCCGAAGCAATCAACGCCTTTCTCTACGGCTATCTCGGCGTCTACAAGATTATCTTCATCTGCTTTAACCTCGTGCCCTGGCTCGTGCTTGTGATCATGAGCTAGTACCCGCAACGAATGAATGGAAAGCCACGAACCCCTCACACAAATAAATTCGTTGCTTTCCATTCATTCGTTGCTTCAATAGCATGCCCCGCATGCAAACGACACTGATTACCAACGCCAATCTCGTAAACGAAGGTACCACCACGCCCTCCGATGTTTTCATCAAGGACGGACGCATTGAAAAAATGGCCCCGTCGCTTTCCGATGCGGTCGACACCGTCATCGACGCCGCCGGCAAAGCGCTGCTGCCGGGCATGATCGAC
>CAZABK010000002.1:0-97328 GCA_964483355.1 uncultured Verrucomicrobiota bacterium
GGTTCCTTTAAACACCAGGTACAGATCATGTTTTCCGCGCGGCTCATCCAGCGTGATGGTTTCTTTGGACCAAACAACCGATCCGGAGTTAGCTGCCACCGAACAGGTGCCGATCAATTCCCCATCGGTGCTGTCGAGTCGAAGTTCCAGTTCTCCATCCACGGCACCGCCCGCCACGCGGGCTTCAAAGCGGTTCGGGCCGGATCCCATGAAAAAGTTTTCAAAGCAGATCCAGTCCCCGTCGCTGCCGGCGCCGGCATAGCAAACCCCATCGCCTCGGGTCATAATGGCGGCCCCGCTCTGGTTGCTGAAATCCTCGGCCTCGATGGTTTGAATCACCGCAAACCCGCCGGCAGTGCTGACCGAAACCGGCATCAGGCTGTTGCCGCTACCGTAGTCGGCGACACTGCCGCCGGCCTGCCCCGAGGTGCCCGAGCTTTTCGCGCCCATTTCAACCGGAAACTGCGTGTAGTTGTGCAACACGGCATCGGTGGCCGAGTGATCATTATACTTGGGATTAATCCAATACTGCCGAATCCCGGTCCGTATGCCGGCCACTTTGATCACCAGGTTGGTATCCACATATTCATCCCGGCAGCGGAAGGTCACCTCATCCCGGGCACCGGCAATATAGGCCAGCAGCTCATTGCCATACCGGTTCGAGCTGTCCAGCACGGTAATATCGGCCACGCTGTCCCGGTCATTCGAATAGTTGGCCGTTACCAGCAAGGGGCCGTGCGCGGCATTGGCGGCAAAATTGACCGCTTCCCCTTCCGTTCCCAGCCAGAGTCCGCTCTCCACATCAATCACGACGCAGTTTTCAACATATTTCATGTCGTTGCAGAATCCGACGTTCACACCGGTTCGCGTTTTGTTCACCGTACAGTCTTTGACTGTGATATCAGCGGTATTCGTGCTGTTCACTCCATCGATGGACAACCCTGTGTTATAGGCGCGGATCCCGGCCTCCTGCAGACTGAACATCCAGCCGGGCTGAAGGGTGTAGTTATTGGTCACACCGTCCACGACCTCTATCCAATCGGTCTCAAAATCCACATTGTCTGCAGCCGACCCTGAGCCCGCCTCGGCCAGCACATCGTCCGAGGTGCGCGTTTCGCCCTCCACGTAGCACCCTTCAATGGTCGCATTCTGCGACCCCTGGCAGAAGATTGCATGGCCATAGGAACGGTGGAAAATCTTTGTATTTTTCAGATGATTGTCGATCCCGCGGATCAGGATGGCCGAATGCTTCTGGTGCGAGATCACCGGGCCGCCCCCCTTGCCGAAGATATCGCCATAACCATAGGGATAGGAGCCGCGCGTCGCCACATTAAACCCGTCAATCACATTCCGGCGGCCGTCCAGAATGACCGATTGCGCGCGCTTGGTCGGCTTGGTTAAGCCGACATCAATCAGCGTCAGGTTGCTGAGCACCAGATCGTTACCGTCGATATAAACCTCCCGCACATCCACACTGCCGAAGGACTGGAATACATCCGTTTCCACTTCGATGGTGACACCGGTAAAATCGAAGGTGCTGTTGGTGCCGCTAAACTCAAACAGGTGCTCATCCGGAAACAGTCCGGAAGTCACATCGTCCGGCGTAATTCGATAGGTCCCGGGCGCCACGGTCACATCGTGATTATCTGCCGCCATATACAGCCGCAAACCGGCCAGGCTGTCCACGTTCGCAACCGAACGCTCAGGAGCGACACCGGCCGCCGTCACCGTCAGCTTTTTATTCACCGCATCAACGTTAAAACTCCAAATGTTTGTATCTACTGACGGGGCAAATTCCAGACCATTACTGAGCAGGTCGCCTTCCCATTCCATGACGGTGAATGTGCCCGGACTGGTGGCGGACAGAAAACTGACATCCAGCAGGGAACCGGCCTCGAATGTTACGTCACCATCCCACGACGTGCCGGCAATTCCATCCGTTTCATCAATAAAAATTGTGGTGACCCCTAGAATGGTATCCACCTCAACACAAAGCGTGCCGCCGGCCTCCTGAAGCCAGCGCCCATCAACAGAGCCCTGACTTCCAATGCCGATGGTGGACGCCGCACTGCCCGACACCTTGAACGTACTTCCGCCGGCAACCTTGACCCCGCCGCGCGTATTAAATGAACCGCCCGATATGTCAAGGTTACCGATGCCGCCCGCACCCACCTGCAGGCTGTAGTTGCCATAGTTGCGGGCAATCGTAAAACCGCCGCTCTCGACCGTCAGGTTTCCGGTCCCGCCGTCCAGCCCCAGCTGAATGGCGTTGATCGAGGCCGTTCCCCCGCTCATTGTCCATGAGCCCGTTTTGCCACTGCCCCGTCCGATCCGGCTGACAGCGGATGAGTTAGCCGCAACAGAAAGAGTGCCCCCCGACTGCTCGAATTCGCCGTCGCCTCCGTCATAGCCGACGCGAAGTGAGTCAAAGGCCGAAGGCGATCCGTTGCTGAGCACAGCCTTGTCGCTCCCGACAAGATCAACGATGGCCGTTTCCGAAGCCGGGAACGAATTACCGACCCAGTTCAACGGGTTTGAAAAATCGTTATCCCTCTCGCTGTTGTCCCACTCAAAGTTCACTGCAAATGCTGAAGCGGACAACAGAAGCGATCCCAGACAAACCACTTTCCAACCATTGGAGCGGGCTGTTCCAAACCGTTTTTCATACATAGCGAATTGATCCATTATTTCACCTAAAACTTTTATTATCGACAGACACGGCCGCCGGGCTGCCCCGACCCGACCTCGACACATCTGTAAAATCGAAGACGCAGTTGGGTCCGGTAAACATCAGCAACTCCTGATAGTCAAACAGCTCCGAAAAAGAACGCACAACCGTTTATTCCCAAACAGCAGAACTGGAACGTACAGCCACAATGACGGCACGCGGAATCCATCGGTAACAGGTTTTTCATACAAGTTCCTCATTTTTATATACTTCAATGCATTATCATATAACTTGCCTAAAAGTGCACCTATTTAGATCGTTTCCTCTGGTTTATCGATAAACGCCCCGGGTTGCCCTAACCCGTATAGACATCCGAAGCGTTATTGATCGTGCAGTTCTTCCCGGACAAGCTGTCCGTTTTTAAACTCTCCAACCGAAACCTTGAAGTTTTCGCCCTGTTCAAGGCCGGCAATCGTGATCACCTGCGTGCGGCCATCTTTCAGTTTCACCGTCACCTGTTTGGCGGACTCAGCCACAACCGACTCGACGACGCTCTCTTTTTCAAACGGCTCGATCACGGTCAGGTAGCGCGCCGTTTTGCCGGCGGTGCGGAAGCTGAGCGATTTGCGGCGCCAGCTTTCGTCGCTGAACGGATAGTCGCCGCCGACGCTGGCTTTAAAGCGCACCGCGTTGAGGCCGGTCAGGTCGACGATAATGGTTCCCTCTTCGCCGGACTTCAGCGGATTGGCGGCAACGGAATCTGCAAACGGACGGCCTGCAATTTTGACCGGCCCGCCGTAATAATCTTTCCCAATGGTTGGAACTTGTGCGATCCGGTCGGACTGCAGCTTGAGGTCGTTCAGCGAGACCTCTTTTCCATCGGCGGTGACGATGACCGGATTGGCCCAGAAAAGGCTGTTCGGCGCTCTGGAATCAAACTCGGCGTTGGTGGTCAGCGTCAGTTTTTCCAAACCCTGAACATCGACATCGACTTCATCGCGGCCGAGCACCCACGCACCGAATTTGCCTTCGGCCAGCACCTGCTCGCCGCCAGTTACCGTGTACCAGAACTTGCGGCTCTCACGGTGCTGTTCCGGCAGCGTTCCGATCATCATTTCGCGCTCTTTCGGCCAGGCGGAATAGACATCCATTTTGAGGCTGCCGTCCTTGCCGTAAATGCGCGTGCCGGCGTTGTCCGCGCCTTCGCCGAACTGTGTTTCAAAGCTGACCTTGGTCGTATCCGTGGCTTTGTACCAGTTGCAGTCGGTAATGACCTGTGCGGACAAAACCGGGTCGGGATTCATCTGGTCGGTATGACGCACCCATTCGGCGCCTTCCAACCCCTGGAAACCTTTAATATTGAAGAGGCAGTCGAAGGTGTGCTCCTCCGGCGACTCAAGGTAGTCGACCAGCACGATATAATCGTCGGTCACCGCCAGCAGGCGCCGCTGCGTGACGGGTTCGGAATACGGCCCCGGCACGCCCCAGTGCGGCTCACTTTCCGGCACCGGCATATAGCGGCCTTCCTCCCAGCATTTTTCCTGAAAGGTGTCGCCCGTGAACCACGGATAGTTAATGCCGCCGTACGGCGGAGCCGACCAGCGGGCTTTGGTTTCCACCGCCGTCACCTGCATCAGTTCGTTGGTGCTGAAGAACAGCTTGGAGCTTTCGACCGCCTCCTGCTGTTTCATGTCGACGACCACCATATTGTGCGGCAGTGAGCTCTGCACAAAGAAGGCATACATGAAGGCCGGGTAGCCCTGCCAGACATGCTCCGGATTATAAAAACTGCGGCCGTAACGCATCAGCGAGTTGAGCGAGCAGCGGTCGAAGTGACCATGATAGCCACCGTGCGTGCCATATTTCAGTACGGCCTGAATGCGCTCGCGCGGTTCCGCCTGCGTCGAGCGCAGCATGGTGGCGCCGACATTATCCGAGAACGCGGAGCCTTTGCCCAGCTCCGGCGTGTCCTCCGGCAGCTCGGCCACGCCGTAAATCAGATCGCGGACGCCGGAGCTTTTGATGATGGATGCATACTTCGGGTCGCCGTACACCGAATAGGCGATTTCATAATAGTTGGCGGCAAAGCGATTTTCGTAAGCATCGTTATTGGCAAACATGACGCCGGAGTAGTCGATGTATGGAATCATCGCATTCCACATGTCCTGGATTTTGACGTACGGCTTATAGACGGGGCCCCACTTCTGGAACGGCTTGCCGTAGATGTACTGCTTGCGTTTTTCGGCATCGACCGGGAAGATGCTGTACTCCTTGGAATAGGTCGCGGGGAAAGAGGCATGCACATAGTCGACGCCCCACGGCTGAAGCGCCAGCGCCAGCTGGGTAAACTCGCTCGACACCCAGCCGTTGTAGCCGATGGCGCATTCATACCACCAGCCGTCAGCCATGATCCCGTTGCTGATCTGGTCGAGAAAGCCGCCCGGCCCTTCGATGAAGCGTTCCACCTCCGCCAGGTCCTGGATGGCCAGCGCACAATAGACCGCACCGCACAGTTGGGCCACCTCCCAGTTACCGGTAATGCCCTGGCTGATGCTCTGATCAATCACGTAGAAATAGTTGCGGAAGGTTTCCTCGATCCGCTGGTGATCCTGCTCGGTCAGCACGCCGGAATTATAAATGGTGTCATAGGCCCAGGCGGTATGCTGAAAGAAAACACCTTCCTGCACCAGGCTCCCGCTGCTGGCCTGCAGCGTTTTCGGATAACCCGTTTCCGGATCGGACAGACGACGGAGGAACAGCGCAACTTTTTCAGCATACTTTTTATCTTCTGTTAACTGCCAGGCCACCGCTGCACCATAGGCGTCCTTGACCGCGCCCTTTTGAATGAGATAGCGGCTGTTGCTGGCCCGGGAAATTTTGGTCCGGTTGACCTCCGGCACTTTCCATCCATCAGCTTTCTTAATATATTTTGCGGCCTCCATCTTTGCCCATTTAACCGTTTCGGCCTTTTCGCGTACGGCGTCCCAGCGCTCCTGGGTGTGCACAATGTATGGATGCGGCAGGAAGGCGGCCGTGATGTACTCGATCTCACCGACCAGCTTGCCGTTGGCCATCGCCTGGATGGTCTGTGTCTCACGCCCGCCCGGTGCGACGCGCTCGGAAAGCGTCACCGTGACCGAGCAGTTGGTACTCGCGTCGGGTTGCAGAACAAAGTCGGCCGGCTCAATAGCAGTCTCCATCACTTCGCGGCCGGCAACCGATTGCGACAGCGTGACGGCCTGCGGCTTGTCGGTGCAGTTTTCAACCAGCAGGTCGTAAACAACCTGTTCACCGCCTTTGGCGGAGGCCGAGCGGACTTTGCTGTCCAGATAAATCACATCCGCCTTCACCAGATGCAGGTTGCGCAGCTGGATCTCGCCCTTGCTGCCGTCCGCAAACTCGGCTTCAAGCGAAAAGATTTTAATGCTTTCGAGGGCGAACGGACGCGCCACCGGCATATTGAAGGATTCCAACGACAGCGTGACCGTATGCCACCCTTTGTCCTGAAGGCCGAAAGAGGAGGTAAAGGTATCCGTTACATCCGTGCTGCCCTTATTCAACTTATACGGTGCATTTTCCAGTTTAGCCGTGGCGGACAAAGCCGCATCCGTCGGCAGACAAACCTCAAAGCGAATGCCGTAATAGTTTCGCCAGTTGGCCGAACTATCGTTCACAAACGAGAGTCCGGCGCGATAGCCCCCCCGCTCGCCATCCGGGTATGTGTATGACGCCGCTCCCGGAATCTGCATCACCGTCGCTCCTCCATCAAATGAAAAATCATGTCTTTCCGACGGGTCTGATATGTCGCCGTATTGACACGATGAAGTTAGCAGGGAACAGATCAGTCCGGCTGTCGCATGTAGGTTCTTTTTGATCAACTCTTTCTTGCCGCGATTCATGCATCCCCCGTATTCCTGAATATAAAACGAACCCTAAGAGGATTCCGCAATGGACACTCAATTTTCAGATATTTTTATTTGCGGGTATTAAGATGGCCGCGAAGAGCTCTCGCCCCTGCGACCAATCAGTCCGAACAAGTGGCCATTCTCAATCCGTTCCACCTTTCCGGATCACATTTTCCTGCCCTCAACCGTCGGTGGCGCCAGAGCCGCGACTGTCTTCGGTGGGCCGCGCAGGAATCACGCGCTCACACTTGCGGTTGAAGTGAGTGTTGGCGCCCAGCTTCCTGAGATTATCCCGGTTTTCATAGAGAAACTCATGGGATGCCTTGTATGAAACCACCTCGCCGCGTTTGTCCGTTAGCATAATCAGATATCCGCCATACTTTGTTCCGCGCATCGGGGCGCTGGAACGATAGGCCATCTTCGTTAATTTTACGGGTTCGCCCGTAAAGCTGAACGTTTTATTCTGATACTCTGCCGGGTTGAAAGAGGTGTCTCTTTTTTCCAGCAACACATAGTTATCGCCATCAATTTCTTCTCCTACGGCAAAGTATTCCACCTTGAGATCGTGATCATATCGAATCGCAGTTGACGACTGCTTGATCCTCACGCCGAAAGTATAACTAAACATTTGCAGTGGACGCTGAATTCCGCTGCTCCAGGGTGCGGCAGGAGGATTGCCCAGCTGCTCACTGCTCTTCGCCCAGTTAATGGAAAAAGACGGCGGATTAATCAGTTCCAGATATTCCTGGTCCGCTGCCGAAAACTGCTCTTTCGGCAGCTTAACCTGGCGGCCTTTGCTGTTTTGCAAAACAACATCCGCTCCCAGCAGGGTCCGGAAGTTGGCCTCCAGGGTCTTGCCGTCCAGCATCGTCCACAGCCGCATTTTTTCATCCGCCTTAGGCTCTTCCAGAGCTTCCGGATCAGCGGCCGGTTTTACAGCCGCACCCTTACTGACATAGTCGCGGAAAATCGGCCCGTTGGTAAGGCTCAGGTCCCCGGGATAAAGATTGGCATAGATTACATCCTGCACCTCCTGAGAAAGCTCGCCGGTGCGAAAAACGGGCCATGTCGGACCGCCGCCGGCACGGGTGAGCGGATAGGATTCATCCTTAACCTCGACTCCGAGCATATGGTAGACGAGTCCCCCGTCGATATCCCCCATAATTACAGAGAGCTTCCGCGACTCACCGGCTTTCAGCGTAATCCAATCGCTGGGGCGGGCGCGGCTTTCACCGAAATAATAGACAAAGTCCTTCGGGTCGCGGCACTGCCAGATATCGCCGAACATTTCCCGGGTGCTGCTGCGGTAGGCGCAGAAGAGCACCGTGTCGTCATCCACCTTCACCCCCATAAATTTGTCACCGACGCCCCAGAAGCGGAAGGTGATATCTTCGGGATAAACCAGGTCACCTTCATACAGCACCGCCCAGCAGTAGCCTTCCGCCTCCTCTTCTCCGAACGCCTCGGGGGCCAGCTCCGACTGCACCGTCGGAACACAGACCACCGATGAATAGAGGGTCTTGGGAGAACGATAATAGCGGGACAACCTGGTTTTTTTCCATCCGTCTTTCATGTAGTCATGAATCGCCTGTCGCATCTGATCCGTAGACATCGGAATCTTACGGCCGCTTCGGCTTCGGTTAAAGTTATAGAAGTAGCCCTTGAGGTCGCTGCCGGTTGTGAACGAACCACCGAAAGGAGAGCTGAGTTCACTCAGATCCGGAAGCAGATCAAACCCGCCGACCGCCGCACCTAAACCTTCCCCGATGCCAGACATTTCCGGCAGCTGGATGTCGGGCATGTCCGCTCTCTGAACCTTGGTTACAATCCGGGTGGTCGCCTTCGGCTTTACGTTTTTCTTAACCTGCACCTTCGGCTTTCTCAGCTTCATCTTCGGCCGATCCGCCGGCGGCGGGGGAACAAACTTTTTTTCCTCCTTCTGCTGCACCGTAAAGACCACCAACAGGCCGGCCAGCAAAAACGCCGCCGCATGAATCAGCAGACTGATTATAAAGCCGCTGGGCGCTCCCTTGGAGATATTCCCCGGTCTCTTAGACTTTCGTGGTTTCATTACGTCACTCTCCTTACTCGACTCATTAACCATAAACCGAATCTTCCTCATTGCAAACCCTTGAGTTGAGAACAACAGAGCCAAGGATCACCTCCGACTGAAAGGCATCGTTCCTCAACCATTCCAGCCCCACAATAACTCAGGCTCACTTTTTAATCTTCTCAATTTCATGACCGTGGCCGCGCTTCTTTTTAATCTTCCCGTTGGTCACCACCCTGCAGTTTTCAGACAACTCACTAAAGATAATCGGAAGGCCCGTCAGATTGGTCATGGTACAGTTATAGGCGCCGGAATATTTGCGCGGATCGGAATCCGGCGCGCGAAAGAGGTGGATGTCGCCCCAGTCGGATTCCCCGAAGACAATCGGCCCTTCTTTTCTGCGGCGCTTGTTTTCGTGGTTCCTGAGCGTAATCACATGACCGGAGCCGTTCACTTCCAGCACGCGCGGCACTTTGTATTTGCTCACCGCCGGCATCAGTTCCAGATCGATTTTGCAGTTTTTCGCGCCGGCGCCGAGAAAGGTCAGCAGCGGACCATACATCGCATCGCCCCGGCTGTTTTTAATCACCCCGTCCGTTCCAATGGAATAGCCGCGCTCCTGATATTCAAGCGCCGTGCAGTTGATAATTTTTGACGGTCCCTGCTCAAACCCCAGACACACCCCGCAGCGCATGTTTTTGGTGGTACAATTCTCCACCGTCACCCGCGCCGTCCGGCGGCGGGCCACAAAACCACCGTGGGAGTAGGTCCGAATACCATCCTCTGCCAGAGTTTTGATTTGGCCCGGAACAATTTTTCCCGGCGGGTAGGTGCTTTTGAAACCGACATCATACGCGAGCCCTTTACGCTCCCGGAGCATCTCATCGGTCGTGCGCATTTCGCCCTCGACATAACAATCCTTAATCAGCGTATCCACCGCCCCCTGCATGTAAATGCCGTGTCCGAAGGCATACTGCTTCACAATATTGCCGACAAATTTTGTGCGCTGTCCGGCAATCAGTACCCCACAATGCTTTTTGAGCGGAACCAACGCGCCGCCGCCTTTCCCCAGCAGGTGCCCATAGCCATAAGGCGATGAGCCGTGAACATAAAACCGCGAATTGGTCACCGTATTATCATCGCCGACAATCGCCACCATATTGCAGCCGTGCGCCGGCACCGTGTCGCCCACATCAATCACGGTCATTCCGGAAACGGTATTGCTGTTTCCGGAAATGAAGATCTCAAGGATCTCACGTTTGCCGAATGCCGCGTGGAGCCTGGTGTCCAGTTTAATCGTCGTACCGGACAGATCATAAGTGCTGTTGTTTCCGGAAAAATGGATCAACGAAACCTTCCGCTTATGGCGCCCCTCCCACCCATACTTAAAGGTGGTCATATCCATCTCCTGACCCATGGCGGGATCATTCAATTCATAGACGCCCGGCTTCAGCCGCACCGAAACATTGTCTTTGTGCGCATACTCCGCCAGGGCCTGCAGCGAATCAATTTCCACGGGTTCCCCCCGGACCAGCGCCGCCAGAACAAGGCTCAACATGGCCAAGGCAAACCTTCGTTTCTTTATGCTCATTCGATTATTCATCTGCCGCAGCTCCACCCTTGTTCGGAAGGCCCAGCGCTTTGATGATGACCGGGCTGACCACCGCGGCGTTGCCTTCCGCCCTAGGGTGGATGGTGTCGGGCACATACTTTTTAAAGAGTGTCGGATCGTTTTGCTGCAGGGCACACCAGTTGGGATAGTGGTCGATCAGCAGGAAACCACGCTCGCGGGCAACGGCACGATACATGGTATAATGAGCTGCAATGGCCTTGCGGTATGACTTGTGGCCCGGCTCATATTTATTACCCGGAGTCATCGTCATGAGAATGATCTCGCACTCCGGAAAATGTTTCAGCGTCGTATCGATGATGGTTTCGAGATTCTCGCGCGCCTTTGCGACGGAAATATCAAAGCGCTCCACGCAGTCGTTGATGGAATATTCGACAAACAGGGTGTCCGGCTTTTTCTGAATGACCAGCCGGTCAAAATGCTCGATTCCATAGTTTGAATTTTTGCCAGAGGCTCCACTGTTGAGGACGTTCGCCAGGCTCGGATAATTCGCTTCCAGCGCATCGGCCAGATGATCCACCCACGCGCCGTTTTCCGTGATGCTCGTCCCGAGCGCAACTATGGTCTGCGGCCGGCCGGCGTTCAGGTTTTTCACCAATTGACTGTGCGGGCATATTCCTGCTTCACCGTTGTCGCGCATCGTTTCCCCCGAAGCGGCCGAAGCTGCAACGCACATACCCAGCAAGCAAAGTGCCCGCATTAATAAAACAGGGTCACATGTATCGATAATCACCCATTCATCCTTCCACGCGGATGGCATAGCCGGTTGCAAACGTATTTCCACCGGAGAGCCGCATCATGCCGGGGCGGTTTTCGAAACTCCCGTCACCGCCCGGCAAAGGATCATACGAATACCAGGGCTCGACGCAGACATAAGCCGCCCCGGGCTTGGCCCACAGAGCAAGATGCGGTGCGCCGCCCAAATCGACTCTCAGGCAACTGGAAGTGCCCTTCGATTTCAACCGCAGCAGGCCGGAACGAATGTTCGTAAAAAGAAGAAACCCATCGTTGAACAGCGTTTGGGTCAGCGGAATGCGGTCTTCCTCCTCCAGATACTGCATTTGCTTCCGGACAAATCTTTTGTTGGACATGCCGTAAAGATCCAGTGTCTCCGGCTGTTCGAATTCAATAAAGTAATCCTCCCTGGCAAACTGGTTCTGATCGAGCGCCAGGGCCGGATGCGAACCAATCGCGAAGAGCATCTCTTCGGAATCCGGATTATGGACGGCATACCGAATGGTAAGACCGTCAGCCTCCAGCTTGAACTCAACCTTGAGCACAAACTCAAAGGGATAATGCACAAGCGTTTCAGCATCGGAATAAAACGCGAGGACCGCCCGGTCGGCACCCTGCTCGATTACCTCGGCGGGCCGGATCCGAACCAGCCCGTGCATTGGCATTTCATAAACCTTGCCATGGATGGCGGTCCGGCCATTGCGCAGCGTACCGACGAACGGAAAAAGAATCGGGGCGCTTCCGTCCCATACGGACGAATCGCCGCTCCACATGATTTCCCGGCCTGTGGCTTTATCCTGCAGTGACCGCAGTTCCGCCCCCATCAGTGCAATCGATGCCGCAAACCGGTCGTTTTCAATTGTAATCATACTGTTCACTATCAATCTGCGGTTATCCTGACAGCGGCAGGCAGAGTGTTCCCCGTCAAACGGCAGCGCGGTTTGGAAGTCCGAATTCGGCCAACTTAAACCGTCACATTTGATTTCGGAATGATTTCGGGCGGGATCAGCCGTTGCGCGGGAGCGTCATCCGCGCCGTTGGACATCCGCCACAAGAGTTGTTCCACCGCTTCTTCCCCCACCCGATCAAGCTTAATATCCACCGTGGCCGGGCGCGGACACATCAGATCCATATACTGGCCATCATTGTTGCAGCCGATCAAATCAACGTCGGTTCCCGGCTCGACGCCCTGCTGTTTCAGATGCTGGAACACCCGGACCATCAGGTCATCACTGCCGACAAAGATGCCGGTCGTCGGTGAATTTCCGGATTTTACCGTTGCAGCAACACGTCGGGCGAGATCATCCTGCCGAGAGGGATCGCCCCCGTCCGAACACTCCGGCCCTTCCAGGATCTTAACCGTTCCGCCATTTGTCTTGGCAACCTCGACAAACTGCTTGCGCCGGCTCACGAGCGCCTGATGATTGGGTCTGGAGCCAACATACATGAGGTTCCGGTGTCCCTGTCCAAGTAGATACTCTGCCGCCATTTTACCAACCGGAGCATTATCGTACAGCACATGGTCAAAATCGGTCTTGGGCGCCAATGCATCGATCAGAAAACACCACACCGCCGGAACCCGCTGCAGCGCGCTCTCCAACTGGGTCGACATGGCCCCGGAGCCAAACAGCAAAACCCCATCGGCCCGGCGTCGTGACAACACCGGCGGAACCGCCTTTCCCTCGGGCAGATGAGCCAGCGCCAGCTCCAGGCCATGTTTTTCAATGCCGCGCTGTATGCCGCCCAGCAGGTTGGAAAAGGCCGGCATGCGATACATTTCGGCCGGGGAAAACGAGCCGACGGAAATGAACGCGATCGTGCCCGTGCTGAATCCTTTGCGCTTTTTCGGCTTAGGTCCCGGACGAATCGCCTTCGGCACATACCCAAGTTCTTTGATGGCCTGTTCCACAATCCGGGTGGTTTCCGGCGTAACATTGCGTTCGCCGTTTACGATCCGGGAAACGGTCGCCACCGAAACATTGGCCAACTTAGCCACATCCACAATCGATGCCATGTTGTCGTCCTTTCCGGCCGATTAGTTCGCCGGTTTTTTCGATCCCGTACTCAGGACATATGGATCATGCGGATGATAGTCCGGCCAGATGCCCCGCTGTCCTAATGGGTCTTTTATATGAGGTACTGAGCCGAGATAACGCGAAACCGTCAGCCACTCCAGCATCTCCGCCTTGAGCTTCAGGATCTCCAGTTCATAATCCGGATTCTGCGCGAGGTTATGCTCCTCCCACGGATCGGCCTGCAGGTTGAAATATTCTTCCTCTTCCTGCCCTGCATAGTAGATCAGTTTCCGATCCCCGGAACGCACCATGGTCAGGTAGTTGTCCTCGCAGTAGACGCGCGCCGGAACTTCGCCCCGATCATCTTCGGTAAGCCGCTTCCAGTTGCTCTGCCCGTCGAGCCGCGCCGGAACCTCAAGCCCGAGCGCCGTCAAAACCGTCGGCCCGAGATCCATCTGCGTAAACAGGCCGTCATCCACCGTGCCGCCGCGCTCGCCGCCGGGCAGGCGCGCCAGCATCGGGACGTTCAGCGCCTGCTCGGTCATCAGCCATTTATAGATCATCTCATGGTCGCCGAGATTGTCGCCGTGGTCGGAGGTCAACAGGATCAGCGTATTATCCAGCAGCCCCTGCGCGCCGAGCGCATCGAGAATTTTTCCGATCTGCTCATCGATGCCCGTGATCTTGGCATAATAGTGGCGCCGCATCCGCTTGAAGTCCTCTTCGCTCTTATCGCTCAGGTCGGAGGCCCACACGCCGTACGGCGGCGCAATGTGAAACTTGTCGGGGTTGCGCGTCGCCTCCATGAAGCGTGCATACTGTGGCGGGCGGGCCTCGAGGCCATGCTGGTCAAAATGTGGCAGCGGCACCTCAACCTCTTCATACATGTCGAGGAATCGTTGCGGCGGATCATAGGGGTCGTGCGGTCCCTGGAAACCGATGTGCAGATAGAACGGTTTGTCGCCCTTGTAGTCATTGATCCAGCGCATCGCCATGCGGCCGACATATTGATCCACATGATGCTCTTCAGCATACGGAAAAACATCGGCCGTGCATTTTTCCAGCCATTTACCGTCCTGCGTCAGCACCTTGCACGGACTCTCCAGCCCCAGGGCTTTCAGATAGTTGGCATAGTCATCGTGGCTGCCCTCCATCTCCGGAAAGTTTTCCACATAGACGCGCTCATCAAACGCCATCTTTTCCTCGGCCGGCCAGTGGTGCACCTTGCCGATGGCCGCCGTGCGGTAGCCGGCCTCTTTGATCTCGTGTACCCAGGTGCGGTTATGCGCCCACGGCTCGAAGGCATAACATCCGGTGTTGTGCGAAAACTGTCCGGTGTAGAAGGCCGCACGCGAAGCCACGCAGGTGGCGCCGCAGCAATAGGCGCTTGTAAAGCTGACACTCTCACGCACCAGCCGGTCCATATTGGGCGTAATCATGTGCGGGTTGCCCAGCGCCCCGATCGTATCAGCCCGCTGCTGGTCGGTCTTAATCACCACCACGTTCAGCGGCTGACTGAAGGTCTTTCTTCTGTCCGGCATATCTCTCATTTCCAGCGCTCTTGCTCTTTGGTTGTTTTACTGGCGACCCGCAGGATCACGCCAATGAGCACCACAAATCCACCGCACGCCAGAATGAGCAACCGCTCCTTCATGGCGTTGGGCACCGCCAGCAGCAGCAGGGTTAACCCGCCATAGGCCAGGCAGAGCTTGCTGAGGACGCTATACTGGCGCCTGTCGGCTTCATAATCCGGCTCATGCTCTGAAGAACGGTCCACGGGGGTTTTGAGTTCCTCAAAGAAATCTTCAACCTGATCACGGTAAGCCTGCTTGGCGCCTTTGTAAAACAACATCGAAGCAAAGAACCACACGTTGCACACCACGAAGATCGAGGCCGTGGTCAACGCAATCCGCAGATCGCCGATTTCCCGTGCCGTCAGCAGCGTTTCCTGCCCCCAGAGTCCCTGTAGGAAGGATTCTGTCAGCCCCAGCTTCGCAGTGACCGCCATAATGAAGCCGACCACCATCGTGCTCCACCCCGTCCATTCCGGCGTCTTTTTAATGAACATACCATATGTGAGCGGCATGGCGGTCGGCAGGCCGATCGAAGCGCTCATCAGCAGGATCAGGTCGAAGAGCTGCAGCGATTTAATGTCCTTGAACATCAGCGCCACCAGCATCCAGATCAGGCCGTAGATCAGGATAAAGACGCGGCCGACGCGAATCTGGTTGGACTCCGAGGCATCCTTTTTGACGATGCAGATGTAGAAGTTGCGCACAAAGGTACCGGAGTAGACGTTGAGCTGACTGTTCATGGTGGTCAGGCTGGCGGCAAAGATGCCGCAGACGAGCAGGCCGAGCAGGCCTTGCGGCAGCAACTCCATGGCAATGGCCACATAGGCCGCTTCGTTCGGGTTGTTCAGCTGCGGATACATGCCGCTCAGGTCCGGAAAAATAATCGCGGAACCCATCGCCGGAATCATCCAGACCGGAGCCAGCAGGAGGAAGCCGGCAATGGAAACCAGTACGGCCTTTTTCGCATCCTTGCCATCCTTCACGAACAGGTAGCGTGCCGCGCCGGTCAGCATGCTGTTCAGCATGGTGATCTGGTTGACCAGCAGCGTTACGGCAAAAAAGACAATCACCCACGGGCGGGCGAATTCAGTCCACCGGAAGTGATATTCCGGCACCTTGGCCAGCAGGTTGCTGAAGCCGTCGACGTCCTTGTGCCCGATGGTCAACACAGCCATGATGATGGTAATGGTCAGCACGACCAGCATCTGGACAAAGTCGCCGGCCGTCGCGGCCCAGGAACCGCCGAGCAACGTCATGCCAATGACAACGACTGCCAGAACAACAATAATCGGTCCCATCGGCAGGCTAAAAACTCCCGACATGAAAACGGAAATCGTATAGAGCATCACGCCGCCCATGAACGTCTGGAAGAAGAGCGGCAACCAGGTGTAGATCTGCTCACTGGCCGGACCATAGCGTTTGCGGATCCCCTCCACGGCCGTCACAACGCGCATCTGTCGAAACTTGGCCGCGGTAAAAAGAAAACAGAAAATCAGCGCCACAATGTTGCAGGCAAAAAGGATCAGGAAAAACATTCCGGTCTCATAGGCCTTCGCCGCGCCGCCGGTGAATGACCACGCCGAGAAGGTCGTCATAAAGGCGCTGCTACCGACCACCCACCAGAGCATTCCGCCGCCGCCGCGAAAAAAGTCCGACGCCGTTTTACTGAAGCTTTTGTAGATCGGTCCCAGCGAAAGCATGAAGATCAGGTACACCCCAATCACGATATAATCATAAACACTCACTTGCCTTCCCCTGTGAACACATCCGTCAGACTCTAATGCCTAAGGTAAAGATGTATAAAATTGGGCATACACACTCAATGCAATTTTCATTTTATTTACATCCGGCGGCCGCATTCAGGCCGCGACAGAGGCAGCGCCTTGCAACAAAAAAACGCGCAGCCCCGAAGGGCCGCGCGTTTTTACAGTGGCGTTATTATTCTACGAATCTGTTATTTTTTCCCTTTAACCGCCGCTGCCAGAATAACCAAAAGCAGCACGCCGCCGACCGTAATCATGAGATTGCGGTCACTGGAGAACCACTCTTTCAGGAACGTTTTTTCCACAGGCTCTTCGACCACTACAGGTTCAGGCTGCACCTCCGCTTTGACAACCTTCTCGGTTTGCACCACGGCAACAGGAACCGTGGGCGTTTCCGAAAGCACCTCTTTTTTCACTTCGGGGGCCTCAAGGTCCTCAATTTTCGTTACGAGCGGTTTCTTCGGCGCCTCATTCCAGCTCTTGCAGAGAACAATGGTTTTTCCCGGCCTGAGGTTGGCCTTGGGGAATTTGACCAACTGCTTAGAGACCAGATCCTTTGAACCGATGAATGCTTTGGGCATATCAACTTTGAAGGTCTCCTTGTCGTCGCAGTTCATGGCAATGAAATACGGGCCATAGTTCATGGTATAGAGCTGCCCCTTGCCGGCCTGCAGATGTTCCGCACCTTCCTTATAGGAATCGTCGCCCCGCACCTTGGCTATCGGATATTCAACGCCGGCCATCGCCTGATAGATGCCCTGGTTCATATACCAGCCCTCTTCACGGCCGCGACTAAACTCCTGGTTGGTACGTTCAGGAATCGTGTAATAGTTCCCGCTCTTCTTAAATTCCGTTTCAATATTCACGATGGAGTCCATCTCCATGTAAGGCGTGAGCATGTGGACTCGGGCAAGGTTATTGACGGCATGGCGCGCGCGCCAGTAGAGCGAGGAATAGAAGATGGTGCCCCGATCCTTGAACGCCAGCACGCCGTTGCCCGGATCGGCGAAGACAAAGTCCGGCTGCCCGTCGCTCATCGGCAGGCGGTACTCCTGTTCCGGCAACGAGGAAACATATTCATATAGCTCCGGCACATTCAACAGATAGGTTTTAGAACTCGTTCCCCGATCCTCCATCCGCTTCTTCACCACTTGGAAATACTGGTTGTCCTCCAGCATCTGCTGGCCATAGCCCAGCAGCACTTTATCGCCGGTTGATACCGCCACCTCGAACGCACCGCCGTCGCGGCCGTTGAATTGGTCATACATGACACCACCGGGATATTTCCAGTCGCGCCAACCGATAAGCGCTTCCATGTTCATGCTGCGGTAGCCTTCCTTATCCTCCAGCGGATAGCGGAACGGCGCACGCGCACGGATCATTTTGATCAGCTGTTCCCGGATCCTCGGATCGGCGCCTTCGGGCGATGACTTGGTCGCCTCATAGATCGCCACACCGGAATCGCAGATAATTTCACCGTACGCTCCAACAAAACCGAGCTCTCTCGTCAGCCCCGCAGGTGTGAGCAACATCTTGTTTTTGCCGTGACTCCAGTCTGGTTTGGCATATCCATCCCAGCTCCCGCTGAACGGCTCCAAGCCCATGGCCTCGTACAACATCAGGCGCGCCTTCTTTTCCGGCCATGCCTTTTTAGGATAGATCAACCGAATCGCCAGGTTGCAGTAATAGGTGTTCTGATCCTTGATCATGCACTGGTTGGTGTATGCACGACGTCCCTCGCCCTCTTTCGATGAGTTGTGGTTGCGAGAGGCCACCATCAGCTCCGCCCAGGCCTTGCGGCGCATGGTTTTTGTTCCCGGCACCTTTTCGTCCAGCCACGGTTTGAGATCTTTATGCGTCAAGCGGATCGCGTCGCCGATGGGTCCCTTGAAAATCCAGCGCCTTCCAAGGCTGGCATCCGGATCTTTACGCCACTCCAGATAGTGGATATCAATGGCTTCCACAATCCGTTCCAACGCCACCTTGTTTTTATAGGCCGTATTCCAAGGCGTTTTATAAGCATGGGCCAGGTATTGAATATTCAATTCATGCTTTTTGCCCGCCCGCTCCAGTTCATAGTTCGACCGGTCGTTCAACTCCTTCTTCAGCTTTTCAATCACTTCAATGCCCGGCTCCGGACGAACCGGCAGAACAGGGGCAGTTCCCTGCACTTCATTTTCCAAAGGTTGGAAACCGGGATTGGTATGAACATAGGCGCGGTAGATTCCGCGCGACGGCCCGGTCATCATTTTCTGGTACGCATCAATCTTCGGCGCATAGCCGTTGATGCCGCCCTGCCCCTCGATCGTCAGCTCGATCTCGGTCTTGCCCTGGGTCATGTGGAGCGGCAAAGGCCGGGTCGTGTACAGGAAACGGCCGGGATAGCGCGCCAGATCGTATTTCATGATGTCGAGCATGTCGATCTCGCCGAGATGGCGCGTGCCAAGCTGCTTGCCTTCGACATAGAGGCACAGGCGCGATTCATATTGCTCCTCGCTGCATTTGTCGCCGCCCCAGAATTTTGCCGTGAAATAATTCGGTTTCTCCGGGTCGACCTTCATCTTGAAGGTGATTTTCCCGCCGCGCCAACTCTCTTCCGCCTTGTTCAGCAGGCGGCGCGCCTTCAGCCCCAGCGCACCGTCAACCACATCGCTCAGCTCGGCTTCAAGCTGATGTGCGCTTTCCGAGGAGGAATCGCCAAGAATCATTGAATCGACGACCGATAAAGACCCCGCATTCACCACCGCCTCTTTTTTGATCTCCGGCTTTCCGGGCGGATCGAGCTTTTCAATCCGGTTCCCATATCCATTATCTTCGACCGGGCCGACAGATTTAATCCGGCAGTTCCTCACGTTGGAGGCCAGAATCAGTTTAGCTTTCGTATAGTTCACGATTTTGGAGCCGTCCATACCCTTACGGCCGCCGCAGTGCAGCACGTTGATAGCGGAAGGAAGCGGACGGGTTGTTCCGTCGTGAAGAATAAACTCGCTGTCGTCGCCGCAGATGATGCCCAACCCCGAACGGGGAGTGGGCACAAAGCCGTTCGGTGGGTCGAGCACCGTCAGTTCATAAAAGGCGTCGGTCGGCGTAGCGCCGCGTGTGAGGTTGAATACCGGGTTGTGCGACAAGTCGGCTTTGCAGTTTTTCATAACCACCTTGCCCTCATCGCCCACGCTCAGGTCATAGGCAAAGTCGCCCGCTTCCAGCACGGTGACATTTTCCAGTGTGATATCGCCTTCCGGACACAACAGCTGGAAACAGCCCCGAAAGCGTTCGATGGTCGTGTTTTCAACCGTCACATTCCGGACATCGTTATACGCGCGCACGCCGTCTTCCGTGAGCGGAATCATCCAGCCCTTCGGGATCGGCTGCTGCGAGCGGTACATCATTTCAAAATTATGGTCCACCGCATGACCGGCTTTTTCCTTGAAGATATCGTTGGTCGGCCGCAGTGCGCCGGTAAAATAACAATCCTTCACCAGCACGCCATCCACATTATGCAGATGCAGGCCATGGCCGAACGACTGCTGGAACACCTTGCAGCCGACCAGCTTCGTGTCGTTCGCATTCAGGATGCTCATAAACGAGTGCTTGATCATCTTCCCGAACTTTTTCGAACCCTTACCGTAGAAATCGGTGTAGCCAAACGGAATGGAGCCGCGAATCACAAAGGTGCAGTTGTAGAACGCGTTCCCGTCGCCGCAAATTTCAAACTCGCACTCCGTCGGCCGATAGTCCGGGTACGGCCGATCGGTAACATTCCGGAAATAGCCGCCGATGAATGTATTCTTGTCCCCGTTGATGTGCCAGGAATCGGCCACATGCACCTTGCCGCTCAATGTGCTCTGCAATGAAACCGGTGTTTCAATCACCACGCCGCGCAGATCGAAAAAATTGTTCGATCCATTCACCGCAAAGATATGGTCCTGATCATTCTCATCGCGCTTGTTGCCCTTGCTCGGCACGCCGTTCTTTGCTTTGAACGTCTGGGGCGGATCAGACTTTTCGGCGCGATAGACGCCGGGTTTCATCCGGATCTTTTGTCCGCTCTTTTTAATCGCGGCACGGAACTCGTCCAACGAGGAAATCAACTTGTAGCCCGGACGAATCTCGAAATCCGCCGAGGCCGGTTCCGGCGCGGGCGGCGTCCGCGCAATGATTTCCATCGGCGGGTTTTCCGCCAACTGCAAGCCCAGATCCTTCTCTTCAGCCCCGCTTCCCGAAACAAATAAAGAGCAACACAATGTGAGCAGGATACTTCTCAGACCCATATTCTTTTTCATGTAAAATCCTTTTCCTACAACTTTTCAATATAAACGTAATAAGCAGGATGCACTCGCTTTTCGGTGTCAATCAGATGCGCTTCCAGATCATATTTGCCGGCCGGAATTTTTCCCTTAAAGGTAACCTCTTCCTGCCCCTCTTTGATCTTCTGGGTTTTCGAGATGTTGGCAACATAGAGCATCGCTTCGGTAAAATCATCCTTCACGCTGCCGGTCGCGGTTTTATCCAGCTCCACCCGCGGCTCCTGCCCGGCAAAGGTGGCATTGATGGCCAGGCCGCTCTCGCGCGGGAAGCGGCGCAGCGAAATGGAATATTCGCCATCCTCAACAAATTCGATTTTCCATTTACCGGTCGACTGCGCCGCTTCGCTGGCTCCATTCTGGTGCCATGATTCGTTGTAACGCCCGACAATCTGGTCATGCGCATGAATCCGGGTTGGGGTTTCCTTCGGCGATCCCGCCTTGATGTAGGCATAGCGTTCGGCCACACCGTCATCGAGAAACGACTGCCACCATTTTTCATAGCCTTCCGCCAGCCGCTTCGCCACCTCGGGATATTGGTCATAGACATTGTTGTCCTGCTTGAGGTCTTCGGTGATGTTGTAGAGCTTGCTGCCGTCCACCAGGCGCCAGTCATCATCCATCACCGCATACTTCTTGTATTTGATCAGGTTCTGCTCGCGCTGGGTGTCGATGTAGAGGGTGCGGTTTTCCCACGCCGGATTTTCTTCGGTCAGCAACGGCTTCAGGCTTTTACCGTCCAACGGTTTGGCCGGCTCAAAGTTGAGCCCCAGCAGGTCGACAAACGTCGGCAGCAGGTCATAGCCCGCGGCGAGGTTTCCGATATCCTTCCCGCCGGTCAGCTTGCCGTTCGGCCACTGAATGAAGAACGGAACCCGGTGTCCGCCGTCATACTGACTGCCCTTCGAGCCCTTCAGCCCGGCATTGTGCACCGAGCGACCGGCCGAGGTGCCGTTGTCCGTCGTAAAGATCAGGATTGTATTCTCCGTCAGCCCCAGCTCATCGAGTTTATTCTGCAGCGTCTTAAAATTATCATCGATGTTGGAAATCATTCCATAAAAGCGGCGCAGCCGCGGATGCAGTTCCTTAAACTCATCCCCCTGATAGAGGTCATAATATTCCTTCGGCAGGTTATAGGGTGAGTGCGGCGCATTCAGCGAGAGGTAGCAGAAGAACGGGCGGTCCCTATTGGTTTCAATCCATTTCAGAGCTTCGGCAAAAAAGACGTCGGTGCAGTAGCCCTCATATTTTTCCAGCTCGCCGTTGTGCCAGTAGGCATCATCAAAATAGTCGTTCCACCAATAGTCCGGCCCCTGTCCAATGCCGCCGGCTCCATGCCGGATCACTTCATGAAAACCGCGGTCCTCCGGGCGGTACGGATAGTTATCGCCCAGGTGCCACTTCCCGTACATCGCATTCACATAGCCGTTTTGCGCAAACACATCGGCCAGCGTCACCTCATCTTCAAACAGGATCGAGCGGCCGTTAATGGTGTGGTAGACATTCACCCGGTTGCAGTGACGGCCGCTCATGATCATGGCGCGGCTCGGTGCGCAGGTGGTGCCCACATGATAGTTGGTAAACCGCACCGCACCATCATGAAACTTATCCAGATGCGGCGTCTGAAGATAAGGGTTGCCCGTGCAGCCCAGATCGCCCATCCCCTGGTCATCGGTAATCACAAAAATGACATTCGGTTTAGCGGAGGCGGCCGTGTGATTCCCCATCAGGACAATCGCGAAGAGGGGTAACAGACGATGTAGATTTTTCATCTCAATGCTTCCTTGGTTTTAAAAATTGAATTACTGCTTCAAATCGTATTGCGCTTCCGTCATCCAGCTCAGGTCCGGCCAGTAGCCTGTATCGTTCGGCTGGGCCGCCCCAGGAGTTGTGCGGCCCCGGGTCACGATTTCGGTGATGCGCGCGGTTAGCCGCTTAACGGTTTCCGGATGCGACGCGGCGACATTTTTCTTTTCCAACCGGTCCGCTGAAAGCTTGAAAAGCTCTGCGCCCTTTTCCTTTCCGGGCAGCACCAGCTTCCAGTCGCCGTCCGTAATGGAATAGCGGCCGTTGTTGCCATGGTTGATCAGCGGCTGACGCTCATAATCCGCTTTCGGGTCGAGCAGGACCGAGGCAAAGCTCTGGCTATCCTCCCCAGCGGTATCAGGCAGTGGGGTTTCAAGCAGCTCTGCAAAGGTGGCCAGCAGATCGAGTTGGCCAACCGGCTTGTCCCATTGACGGCCGGGTGCCGCGATACCCGCCGGCCAACGCACCAGGAACGGAACCCGATGCCCGCCCTCATAAACCGAACGCTTGCCCTCTTTCAGGGCGCCGCGACTGTCATGTCCAAATTTTTTCAGCCGTTGGGGCCACGATCGTTCCGGGCCGTTATCACTCGTGAAGACGATCAGGGTATTTTCATCCAGACCAGAGGTGTTCAGAAACTCAAGAATGCGGCCGATGTGATAGTCGGTTTCGATCACAAATTCACCGTAGGCTCCCGCTTTGCCCTGACCATGAAATTCTGGCAGCGGGCAGACCGGATAGTGCGGCGAGGTGTACGGCAGATAGAGGAAGAACGGTGTGCCGCCTTTTGCGTCAGCCGCCTTGCCGGCCATCCACTCGATCGCCTTATCGGTAAAGCGCGTCAGGCACTGGTTGTCGATAAAGTCCTCCGCAATCTCAAAGTTGGTTTTGACTGTGCGCGCGGGATCGGTCGACTTGCCGGGTTTGGTTTCATAGGGTGGCATGATGCGGTAATCCATGTGCCGCGGGTTTTTCTTTTTGTTCGAATACATCGTCGGCGGCAGCTTGGCATAGCGCCCTTCGAACCAGGCCAGAATGCCATAGTTTAATGACGCAGGAATGCCATAGAAATAGTCAAAGCCTTTATCCAACGGCATATCCTGAACCGGCTGTGTCCAGTCGCGGTTTTCCGGGGTTCCGGGAAAATCCATTCCCAGATGCCACTTGCCCACCATCGCGGTGTGGTAGCCGTTGTCCCGAAAAAGATGCGCCAGGGTCATGCGTCCATCGGGAATCATGCAGGGCTGCTCGGCCTCATAGACCCCGGTTTTCAGTTCCGTGCGCCAGGAATAGCGCCCCGTCAGCAAACCATAGCGCGAGGGCGTGCAGACCGAATCGGAACTGTGGCCGTTAACAAAAACGACGCCCTCTTTGGCCAAGCGGTCCATGTTCGGGGTCTGGAATTTGGCCGCCGGGTTCAGTGCGCTGACATCCCCGTAGCCCTGGTCATCCGTATAGATGACAATCACATTCGGCTTTTGCGCCAGACTTGTCACACAAGCCGCAAATGCCAGACAAAATACCAATGATGTTTTTTTTAGAATCATTCTCATGTCTATCTCTAAAATTTAAAGACCTGAACCGTCTCTGCATCCGCCTTAAGCTCCAGCGTGATGCTTTCTCCATACGGCGTGCCAAGCTCAACCTGCTGGTCGGTGTTTGACCCCAGCCGCACTTCAACCTTTCCGGCTGCAAGATCCCAATCCACATCCAACTCGACGCCGCCGCGTGCCAGCAGTCCTTTTACCGAGCCTTTTTTCCACTCACGGGAAAGCGCGGGAAGCACCGTGATTTTGCCCGGCACCGAGAAGAGCAGCATTTCCTGGATCGCCGCCGTCCAGCCAAAGTTGGCGTCAATCTGGTACGGTGCCGGCGGGAACGGCACGCCGATGCCGCTGTCGCGCCAGTCGTTGTGCGTCGTGTAAAAGTTGTTCATCACGCAGGCGCGCGCCAACAGACTCAGGCAGTTAAGCGCATCATCGCCCTCGCCCATGCGGGCATAGACATTCGCCATGTGCGCCAGCGACCAGCCGGTCTGAGAACCAATGCCGATTTCCAGACGCTTGCGGATTGCCACCTCAAAGGCCTTGAACAGCTCCGGGTCGGATTCGCGTGTCACTTCCAGCCCCGGAAAGACGGGATAAATGTGCGACTGATGACGATGACGATAGTTGTCGTCAAAAAACTCGTGCATCCATTCGCAGACGGCGCCGTCACCATTAATCTGATACGGCGGAATTTTATCAAGCATGGCCTGCCAGCGTTCGACTTCGTCGCCGCTTTCGATCAGGTGTGTCAGCACCTCCTTGGCCAGTGCAAAGTCCATCGTGGCATTCATCGTCGTTTCCATCGACAGCATGTCGGCCGCGCCCTCGGCATAGTTGCCCGGATTGTTTTCCGGCGAGTTAGACGGCGAGCTCAGGTAGCAGCCGTTTTCATCGATCGTAAAGAAATCTTCGTAAAACTGCGCGACTTCACGCAAGTACGGAATGCAGCGTTCCTTCAGGAAAACTTCATCGCCGGTGTGCAGATAATAATCATAATAATGCTGCCCCACCCATGCGGCCGCGCCGGTCCAGTGCAGAATGTGCGGCTGGATATCCTTGAACAGCCCCGACGGCGGCGTGGTGATGCACGACATCAGGATGCCGCGGCAGCCGTAGAGCTTTTTAGCATTTTCGCGAAAGTCATCCATCATGCGGTCGACATAGTCAAAGACCGGCAGTGCCACTTCCGGCATATTGCCCGACATCGCCTGCCAATAGTTCATCTGCAGGTTTTCGTTGGCCATATTGAAGGTCCAGTAGCCGCGGTAGGAACCGCACCACTTGCCCTGCAGCGGGCTCGGCTGGCTGCCTTCGCGCGAGCTGGAGATCAGAAGATAGCGGCCATAGGCCCACATTTTCTCGACCATCTCGGTGGAGGCCGCGCCTTTATAGGCATCCATCAAAAGCGCTTCGTTTGAGCGCCCGTGATCTTCTGCGCCGAGGTCGAGCGTGACGCGCTTGAAGATTTCCCCGTGTTGCTCCGCGTGCGGGGCCAGTAATTCTTCATAACTGCCGCTGACGCCTTCGAGTTCCTGCTTAAGCATTTTCCAATCCGCGGAACGCTCGCCCTTCACAAACATTTGAAGGACAACCAGCGTGCGATTCTCTTCTTTCGAAACGCGCGCGACCGCACCGAAATCCGTGTTGTCGTCGTTGCGGGCGGAATAGAAAATCCAGCCGGGCTCGTCGGTCTTCACCTCAAGCTCTTCAGGCAGTTTGGGATCTTCCTGATCACAGATGTGCGCATCGAGGCGGTCGTGCAGGTCCAGCGTAATCTCTGCATCCAGCGCACCGCCCGCGCTGGTGACCTCCATCACCACGCAGTCGTTGTCGCGCGAGACAAACAGCTTGCGGCAATAGTCGATGCCGTTGTCGCTCCAGCAGACCGACACCTCGCCGGTTTCCATATTCAGTTCGCGGCGATAGTTGGTGAAGCCGAGGCTGACCGGAATCTTGATTTTCAGGTCCCCGAGGGGAAGCGGCGCGCCGATATCGGCCTCGTAGCCAGCCTCCTTGAGGGCGTCAGACAGGATCGGGTCGGCGGCATAGGCATCGCCCCTGGCCAGCAGTTCGCGGATTTCCGGCAGCTTATGGCTGACGTTCGGCAGCTCATTGGTCACCACCTCGTGCCAAAGGTCATCATGCGTCAGCAGCACGGTTTCGTCGTGCACCGCGCCATAGGCCGCCGCGCCGATGGTTCCGTTACCGGAAGGCAGCGCTTCCTTCCACTTGTCGCCCTGCCATCCGGCAGGAAAATTCATCACCAGTTTATTTTTCATCTCTACGTTCCTATTATTCATTGAACCGTTAATGAACATGAATTCACGTGAATTGTATTCATGTTTATCAACGTCCATTCACGGTAAAAATTGTTAAGGCCGATATCCGTCCGCCAGTTCAATACTCAATACATCCATGTCCCAGATTGGCATGCCGGCGTCATCCAGTTTGGCAACCTTCGGATGCGGCAGATGCTCGGGGGCCTGCCCTTCGCACATCATCCGCGCCATCAGGCGCTGCGTAAGCTGCTGAGCAATCACGGCATAATCCGGATTGTCGTACAGATTGCAATTCTCAGATGGATCATTTTCCAAATCATACAGTTCCCAGCAGTCAAAACTGTGGCAACAGAGCTTCCAGCGCTCCGTGCGGATCATTGCGCCCGGTCCAAAGTGCGACGGCCCGTGCGGCGCGCGCAGGTTGGCGTCGGGAATCGGCTCCGCCGGCGGAGCGACCAGCACACCGCCTTCGGCATAGACGTCTTTGCGCGGCTGATAGTCCGGGTTCAAAAGTGAATAGGCACGGCTGCCTTCCGGTTGCGGAATGCCGCAGAGGTCGAGCGCGGTGGCAAAAATATCCATCGCCTCGACCAGATTGCACTGGTCGCCGCGTGGGATGGTTCCGGTTGGATCCCACAGCACCATCGGCACGCGCACCATCGGATCATAAAACGCGGTGAGCTTATGCGTAACGCCGTAATCGCCCAGAAATTCGCCGTGATCGCTCCAGAACAACACGATGGTTTCATCGAGGATGTCCAGCTCTTCAAGTTTATCGAGCACACGGCCGAGCTGATCGTCGATGTAGCAAATCTGTCCGCAATACATCGCCATCGCTTTTTTGAAATCCTCTTCGGTCGCCTCGCCGGAGCGCGAGTTTACGCGCCAGTTGGAAAGGCGCCGCGGCTCGCCGTCCCCCGGTTCACGACGGAAATTTTCGGGTAGCTCAAACTGATCCGGCGAGAACATCGTGTCGTACGGCGCGGGCGCGGTGAAGTATGGATGCGGATCCTGATAGTTGAGCGTCAGGAAAAACGGCTCGCCGGTTTTGCTGCGCCGATCGATATAGTCAAGGCCGGCCGTGGTCAGCCGTTCGGTCAGGTTCCACGGGCAATCCGGATCAAGCGTTCCCGAATCCCAGCTGCGTTGGTAGTCCGGGTGATCATCCATGTTGCCGATGCAGATATCCTCGCCCTCGTCATAAAGGACGCCGACCGCATCGTCGGCCATAATGTGATCCTTACCAAAGATCGCGCGGTGGTAGCCGGCTTCCTTGAGGTTGCGGAACAGGTTCGGATGCTCCGGATGCATGCGGCCGCCATAGTTGCGGCTGCCGTGCTCGGCCGGATAGCGGCCGGTGACGGCCGACACGCGGCTCGGTCCGCACATGGGACACGAGACAAACGCATTTTCAAAGTTGGTTCCTTGGTCTGCCAACCGCGACAGGTTTTTGGTTTCGATAAACGGATGTCCGTTGGGCGTCATATAATCCGCCCGCATCTGGTCCGGATTAATGACCACAAAGTTACGTCTTTTTGTACTCATGGTTGTCTCCGGCTTATTCCACGATGGGATTAAGCGTTACGTCTTTCATGAAAATGGGATTCCACGCGCCTTTCTTCGGCATGAGGGAAAGTTCGTGCTCGCCCGGCTGCCCAACTATGAACGGCGCACAAACAACGGACTCAAACTCCTTTTCCTCGCCGCCGGTCGGCGACAGCCGAACCGTTTTCGTTTGTCCGGCCAGGGTAAGTGTCAGCTCGGCAGACTCCCGGCACCTTGCATTCAGGAGCAACTGATAGGTGCCCGGCTCATTGATGGTGAAATCCCAATAGATCCGGGAATGCTCGCTATCCCACTGATCCACGCAGTCCCGCATCTCATTGTACGCCGCACCCTGCTCCTGAAGGTTTTCAAACTCGGCCCGATATGCAGGCAGTGAAACCCTACCGCCGGCGTCCTGCTCCAGCGGCGGTTGCGGCAGCGCCTTCGGTGCTTCGGAAAGATTCAGAACGATCACCGATGCGACCGCATCCGGCGCCTTCCCCGTCAGTTTTACATGAATCCCATCCTCTTCGGACTTCGTGACCAACGCCCGATCCTGATCAACGAGCAGATGACATGACTCCACATCATTATTGACCGGAACAACAATCTCATCTCCATCGTTCCACTCGAAGATATGCAGATACAGCCGGAATCCTTCATGGGGCTGCTTCGACGTAATCCGGCCCCACTTGGGAATCTCCTCGCAGGGACTGGCTGTTGTTCCATAAATCGATACACTGTTCCGGTCCATCCATCCGGCAATGGCGTCGAGCCGCTCCAGCGATTCAGGTTTCAGAACGCCTTCATGGGTCGGGCTGACATTCAGCAGATAGTTGCCGCCTTTGCTGGCGCTGTCGATCAGCGTTCGAATGAGCGTTGGGATTGGTTTAAAGTCATGATCGTCGCTGCGATAGCCCCAGCTTCTGCTGATCGGCTGACAAAGCTCCCAATAGCGCGCGGACGGTTTGCGGCGCGGGCCGCCTCGCTCGAAGGTTTTATGATGCCCCGGATAGCCCGCCCCCAGACGGTCGTTCGTGATGATCGCCGGCTGTAGCTCGGTCGTAATGGTGTGCAGTCGCCCAATGACCTCTTTGCTCATTTCCCGCGGCGTGTCCCACCAGAAAATGGAGATGGGACCATATTCCGTCAGGAGCTGCTCCACCTCCGGCAGCGCCTTCTCGTATACATATTCGTCGGAGCTGACGCGCTCCAACTCCGTATCCCAGTCATTTCCCAGGCCGCCCGGATGATGCCAGTCCTGCGCCTGCGAATAGTAAAATCCAAACCGGATCCCATGCGTCGCACAGGCCTCGGCCAGTTCCTTCATCACATCCCGTTTGAACGGCGTGGCATCAACCACGTTGTACGAATTGCATTTCGAATCAAACATGGAAAAGCCGTCATGATGCTTGGCGGTGATCACCAGATATTTCATGCCCGCCCGCTTTGCCAGCACCACAAGCGCTTCGGCATCAAAATCCGTCGGGTTGAAGCGGTCGGCATAGGTCTCGTATTCCGCAATGGGGATCCGCCCTTTTTCCATGATCCATTCGGCGCTCCAGATGGTCGGTTCGCCCTTATAGAAGCCCGCCGGAATCGTGAAGATGCCCCAATGGACAAACATGCCGAACCGCGCATCCATCCACCACTCCATCCGTTCCGCGTCCGGGATCGGTTTCGATACGGGTTCCTCCGTCGCCAACACTGCCGTCACAGCCATTAATCCTCCTGTCGCGACAACTCTTCGCGCCTTATTTAACATGATATTTTCTCTTCGTTCGCCCCGCCTGCGACAGGCGCATCAGAGATCCCAGATGATCCGGTAATAGCGCACATGGTTGGTCGGCGCGGGATCGACCACCTCAATCCAGTTCGTGGTCGCGCTCGGAATCGTGACGAGCGGCTGCCAGTCGGGATCACTAAGCGATTCGGTATATTGAACGGCATAGGCTTCGTCCAACATCGCATTAAACGAAATTCCCGGATTGGCTCCGTCGCGGCGGGAGATTGCGCTTCCCATCGAATAGGTGCCGCCCAAATAGAATCCGCTGGTGCCGCCGGGCCGCGAGGCCTGCCAGCTGGCGGGATCGTTTCCGTAGGACTCGAACGGCCACCGTTCCAGACTTACCCCGCCCGTGTTCGCGAGGGCCCAAGCGGTATTGGTGCGATAGGACACATGGTCCATGCGATACATCGGAACGGTTCCATCCAGCTCCGGATCGCCAGGATAGAGCAGCTGCAGCTTTTCGCCCTCGAGCGCCAGACCGCCGTTCCACGGGCCGAACACGAGTGCGTCGGCGGGCAGGCCCTTTGCGGCGCGGAAGGCCGCCGGGTTGGTGGCGCAAAGAATGGCCGTCTCGTTGGGCTGCAGCGTAACGCCTTCAGGGAACGAATAGTCGCCGATGCCCGCGAAGGCCCAGGTGTTGGAGGGAATGGCGGCATCATACAATGCGACCGCCAGACTGCTGATGTTGACGACCTCGACATATTCCGGCTCGCCAAGGTTGGGCGCAAACATGATTTCGCTGATGACCACCGGGCCGATGCGCGGCGCGGCATTGGTGGTTCCCGCCGTAACCGTCAGCAGCTCCGTAAAATCAACCTTGCCATCGGAGCGCAGATGACGGCCAAACGGCTCTTCGCGCTCGGCGGCCGGGAAGCTGACCCAATCGACGATCCGGACAATATTGCTGTTTGAGAGCTCGAGCAGCGCGGCATCCGATCCGAGCTCGCTGAAGCCGAAGCCCAATGTGGCGGCCGAGATCGTCAGGTAGCCCCCCGCATCAATGGTGGTTCCCTCCGGCAGCACATAGCGAGTCGGCAAGTCCAAGTCATCCGTAAGGGCCATCCCCGAAAGATCGGCAGCGGAAGCACCGGCATTATACAGTTCAATCCAATCGACGCCGACATCCGTATGGGACAGCACTTCATTGATCACCACCGCTGAATCCACCGATTCAAAGCGGCCGGGCGATCCATGATAGAGCGAGCTGGCGCTCCAGTTGCGCCCGTCGGCCAGATAAGCCGTCTGCTCCGCAGAAGCGGTCGGCACCAGATGCGGCAAGGTCACCTGAAGTGACGAGCCGTCGCCATTGGGCGCTTCCGGCCAGTCGCCATCCTTGCGGTACGAAACCGTGCAAAGCGTCACTCCGTTGGAAGCCACCAGCGCCACGGCTTCGCCGCTGTCGCTCAGTCCGCCGACCCATTCGCCGGCCACCGGGATGCCATCGAAATACCACGGTGACGCGGCATCCTGATAGCGTTCCGCAAAAGAAACCTCATCTTCAACCACCACCATGTGTTCACCGGGCAGCAGCATCTCATTGTCGGGGAAAACATAGTGCACCGCATTGCTGATGCTGACACCGGTCAGGTCAACAATGTTGGTTCCGGCGTTCCAGATTTCCAGGAACTCATATTCGTCCGATCCCGCCGGATTATAGTGAATTTCCGTCATCAGCAGATCACCCTGCTCCGGTGGGACACGCGTTCCAAGCAGATAGCGCGGCGCGGCCAAAGCCGACCATTCCCCGCCGGAAGTACGCACGCGGGTCGTAATGGTGGTGTCCGAGGTAATCGTGACCGCCCCTGCCGACCAGAGCTGTGCGGCCGGATGGACCGCCCCGCCGGGCAGGCGTGGATCGGTGCCGTCGAGCGTGTAGAGGATATCGTTTTCGTCGGAGGTGGATAGCGTCGGCTGGTAGCCCTCGGGCACCGAGCCGCCATACTGGGCGAAGGTCGGCGGATCAAACGACGGGAAGTAGCCGGCGGCGCGCCAGGCCGCGACCATATCGTCCGCCTGGTGGGTGAAGTAACTGGTGTAGGCCGTATTCGCATCATCTTCCCAATCGGTGTACGAGCGGTTCCAACGGGCGCACTCGGCCAGAAAGCTGTCGCGGGTTTCATCCATGCGCGCCTGCAGGCGGGAAACACACGGTGCCGTCGTCATCGCACCGTCGTTGAAAAAGTTTTTATAAATGCGGTCGGCCAGCAAAATTTTAAAATCAACATGACCTTCACCAATCAACCCGCTCCAGATATAGCCGGGACCGGTGACGCCAATACTTTTATCATCGCCGACCCGTCCGTCATTCACAAAACCATCGGGATCATTGATCCAGAACTTAAAACCGCTTCCGGCGGTTTTAGGGCCACAGGCGCGGAATTCGTTCTCCGCACCACCGAAGCCCCAAAGCAGCATAAAGTCAATAAAGTGGCTCACGTCGAGGTACGGGCTGACCGCCGCGTAATCATCCCGCAGACTGCGAACGAGTTCCCACGGTTCCGGATCCGGCGGATCACCGCTGCCGATGATCCACCCGCCCTGGTTTTGATTGCCCTTGACGCTGACATAATCCTCTTCGCTTCCGCCGAGATAGTCGGCAAGGAATGCTTCGTTCAGCACCTCCTTGCAGTTGTACTGCCCCCAATACGCGCCGTTGAGATAGAGATGCACAAAGCGGCCATGCGGGTTGAGGCTTCCCATGTCTAAATAGCTATCCTGGATAAAGCGATCGGACATGCCGAAGGAGCGGGTCCAGTCATGGTTGCCGCCGCGGAGGTGCAGGCGGTCGAAGGAGCTCCGGGCAATGGTGCCACGGTCAAATCCATTGAACAGCGGCGCGCTCAGTTTGCCATTTCCATATTTCTGTCGGAACGCCAGCGAGAACGCCTTCTTTTCAAAATACGAATAGGCGCCGCCGAAGCGGGAGATGCCGCAGTCTTCCTGAATGGGATTCTGGCCGGCGGGCCACAGGATTTCCAGCGAACAGGCCTGCTCGTCATATTCAATGGCATCGATCGCCTCCCCGGTCGTAGAAACCACCAGCGAGAGCGTTGGAACGGCAAGCAGTCCCGGTTTCACGCGGTTCGCATAGTCCGGATCCTGCGTGACGCTGGTGTCCAATCCGGCAATCACATCGTCGAGAAAGATAAAGCTCTTGGTCTGAATCGGCGCCGGTTTGTATCCCGGCCACACCGCCTGGATGCGCACCACCGATGTCCCGGTGATGGAGAGACCGGCCGTATAGGGAATCGACGGCTCCGTGCCGTCGAGCGAGTAGAGGATCGTTGCCTCGGGATCATCACTCGTGACGGTCAGCGTAAAGTTGGTTTCATAGAATCCGCGCGCATGGCTCCAGTCGAGCTTATTGAGCCAGCCGTCATAGGTCGTACCGGTGTTCACCTCGCCGGGCGACGGCTCCATAAAGGTCCAGCAGCCCTCAAGGCGGCGACCGTATGCCAGATCTTCGTCGAGTTCCGGATAGGTTACGCTGTCGATCACCGTCGTCCCGTCGGCGGCAGTCAGTTGGACGGTTTCGCCATTCCTGCCCAGCGAAAAGTCGGCGTGCAGCATACCCTCGGGATCGAGCGGCACCTCATTCCTGGAGGCAAACACAATCAGCGTTGCGTGCGGCGCGATATTGGTTGAGGGGAATACAAATTTCATCGGCGAAGAAGGATTGTCGCTTAAGCCCCAGCCGGTCAAATCGACGGTGCTGTTGCCGGTGTTGCGCAGTTCAATCCAGTCTGGCGCAGCGCCATAGCCGTCTTCGAGTGAATATTTGTTGTCCGCAACAATTTCGCTGATGACCACCGGCAGCGCATCGCCGTCCACCTCCACACCGACAGCGCTCGTAAAGACACCGGCATGATTGGTGGCCACCAGGATAAACTCGGTGGAATTCGTCAGTGTTTGAACGATTGAGCCGACGCCGTTGGTGGCGGTATGCGAGCCGACGGAACCGGTGGGCGGGAAAACTTCAGCGCGCTTTATGTCCTCAAGCGACCAGTCGAGCGTGACGTTCTGACCAGAGGAAACCGATGTGTCGGAAGCGCTGAACGACATAATGCCGACTTCATTCGCGGGGCGGCCAAAAACCTCCACTTCACGGAAGCCGATATACCCTCCGGGAATACCATCGGTCCGGGTTTTGTCCTCCAGCCCAACGCGCACATAACGGGCATACACCGGCCCGTCCAGATCGACGTCAAACGACGGCTGCGAACCCGTTACCGGCTTTTCGAGTACCGAATCGTGGTTTTCATCAAACAGGCGACAAATCGTATTCGTAAGGCGGTTACCGACATCGGCAGCGCTGATCGCACGCACACCGTAAAGCGCATAGGTGTCACCCAGATCCACTTCCCAATAACCATCGATCGTCTGGGTGGTGGTGACGGCTTCCGTGGTCATGTCGTCGTCGTTCACGTTACTGGCCGGTTCGAGCGAATCATGCAGCCGCAGCATATAGCTGCGCTTGAACGATGCAAGATTGTTGGTCGCCGGCGGCGGCGAGGTGTCTTCGACGTCCGAATAAATCCGCACCTCGGCCAGCTGGATCACATAGTCGCCGCGGCCGTTGGTTTCGCCGTTTTCAAGCCCGACCTTGACGTAGCGCCCCTCAGTATCCGCCGGCGGATTAAAAGTATAGGTGGCACCGGACCCCGGATTGGTGGCGACGTCCGATGCCACCGAGTTCATATCCGCATCCAGAACCCGGATCACCAGATTATCCATCCGGGTCGCCGTACTTCCCCGATTCCGGTTTACCATCTCCACGCGGGCAACCGGACCCACTGCGCCCAGATCGGCGATCCAATAATTGTTCGGAGTCGACGCGTCGGTGTGACTGAACGTACCCGTATCGCCATCGGCCGCATTGGAGGCGGCATATTCCGAAGAATAATCAGTGGTTTGCGAAACCGAAAAGCCCGTTATCTCAACATCACTGCCTCCACCGGAAACATGCGCCTCCGGCATGTAGGGAATCTGCTCCAGGCCAATAATGCGGACCTCGGCCAATCCCACTTCGTGCGTGCCCGCGCCGTTCGCGTCCGCGCCGGAGAGCCCAATCCGCACCGCACGGGCCATCGTGCCGGAAGGCAGACTGATCGCCGTGACGGCGCCGGAGCCCGGATTGCTCAAGACCGTTTCGTAGACCACCTGATCGTCCATATTCAGCACGCTGAGCGTTAACCCCTCCATCGCCGCATCGTCGGGCGAAACGCGATTAACCAGCTCAATTTGCTGCAGCTCGTGAGCGCGGCCCAGCTCGGCCATCCAGTAGCTGCCCGCCAGATCGTCCGTCAGGCTGTAACTGGAGGATGAGCCATCCATCGCTTTGCCGGCCGCCGTGGACGCGCTGGCATCCGAAGACTGGTAAATTCGGGACGCCTCTAATTCGCTGTAGGGCGACGGCGCGGTGGTTTCGTCCAGCTCCGTCCAGATCATATCCAGCGTCACCCCCAGCACAAGATCCGAGCTGTTCCCGGAGCTTTGATGCACCTCAGCCGCCAGCAGATTGGGCCCGTCCACCAACGCCGACGAATCGAGCACAAACGGCCCTTCATACACCGCGTCGCCGACATTGTCGGCCAGCGTGTCGTACGAAACCGTGCCGGCGGCGAGCCCGTCGCGCAGCACTTCCGTCCCGTTCAAATACAGAATGATGCCGTCATCAGTTACCGTATTGGCCACCAGCGAGATGGATTCGGCATTGGTGATGTCGTTCGTAATCCAGGCACGGAAATAACTGGTCAGCGGCATGGGCTTGGACACCGGCAACAGCGTGGTTTTCAGGGCCGCTAGCGAACTGCTTTCCACATAGAGCAGCCCGCCGCCCGAATCCCAGGAGGTGTCGGAATAACCGGGCTCACGCCAGGTTGTGCCCAAGTCGGCATAGCCGACATTATATTTCCAAACATCGGCAATTTCGACGAGCCGGTTGGTATAAGTCGCGCCGGCCAGAGAGGATGAAATGAGGAGCAACCAGACCGCTGCGGCCCGTTCCATGCAAGAACGCGCCCCTTTTGTGTGATGGATTCCCCTCCTCACCTGCCGTTCTCCCTATTTTACAATTTCTACGCCCAGTTCCTGGAAGGCCGCGTTTTCGCCGCGCTTGTTGACCGGAGAAACCTGCCAGATGATCCAGCGGAAGGTACCGAGCTGACCTTCCGCCGCCTTCAGGCTAGCGCCGGTAAACTCGCCCGTTTTCATGCCCGTGGTATCGATGGTTCCCAGCGGCGTAAACTTGTTGAATTTCCAGCCGGGATCTTTTTCCGAAGCGCTGCCGTAGATCGTCACCTTCTGCGTGCCGCGCGTTCCGCCCCGGTTATAGGTCCAGCTGGTGATGGCTGAAACCGGCATCGCTTTGCCGAGATCCATTTTATAAGCGCCGCCGGTCTCGCCGTTTCCAAAAACGGGGCCATAACCCTTTCCTAGTTTGCCGTCCACCAGCGAAGTCAGCGGATCATTATTGGTCTTTTTGTTAGCCGTAACTTTCCCGTCGGTTGGAACCGGCTGACCGTCCGTTTTGATTTCGACATATGGAACGCCTTTAATGGTGAGCATCTGTTCCTGCTGGGTGCGGACAATCTTCAGCTCGACCGGCGCATTGCCGGCGGTCGCATAGGCGGTCAGCAGATCATCGATATTCATAATCTTCAGGCCGTTCAGCCCCTGCACCAGGTCGCTTTCCTTGAGGCCGGCTTGGGCGGCGGCGGAGTCTTGGGGAACAGAAGTCAGAGCAACACCGCCGTCTTCCTTGCGGGTTCCGTAGGCCGAAAAGGCTTCGCCTTCAAGCTCCAGCAGCTTGGCACCCAGCCAGTATTTGCCGAGTTTCATGGCCGAGGTTTCCGGCGTCATGCGCGGCTTGGTCCGCTCGATTTTAAGCGCGGGTAGGATCGGCGTCTGGGCAATGGCCTTCAATGAAGGCTTCTTCACGCCGAACTGATCCATCGGAAAGTTTTTAAAGCCGAGCTCCAGAGCGGGCGAACCTTCCTTGACGCGGAAGTCGCCACTGGCCGGATCGACAAACAGCGGATCGGCGGTGACCGAGTTAACGTCCCACCTGGAGATCAGATAGCGGTCCTGCTCCTCCGGAAACTCGGAGAAGAAGACGTTTGAGTCGACCCGCTTTCCGGTGGTGCCTTTCTTCGGCACGTCGCAGCCGCGCGGGGCGCGCATGACGATGTTGTTGAAAAACTCATCGTTGCTGTCGTTGTACCAGACATGCGGATGGAAGCCGTTGTTGACCATCACATTGTTCCAGGCACGACGGCGGAAGCCTTCGCGGAACTTGAGGCCGCCATTGAGCATCAGGTTGTTATAGATGTCATAGTTGGACGAACCGTCGTCGAGGTCGATGTCCCAACCGTGATCACAGCGCCAGCGGCTGTCGCGAATGACGGTCGTATGCATGGCGTCGAGGAACGGTAGGTTCGGCTCTTTATCAATATATTTCTGGGAATAGGAACGATCCTTGTGCCAGAAGCGGTCGCGCCCCCACGAGTTGAACGAGCCGTGGTCGTGCGTTTCCAGAACAGTGTCAAACACGTCCACGCGCTCGATCAGGTGACCGCCCCACGCTCCGTCACCGATGTTGATGCCGGCGCGCGCGGTGTCGTAGACGGAGGTGTCGCGAATGGTGATTTTCATCGCCATTTCAATCTGCACACCGGCGGGCTGACGCTCAACGCGACCGATGCCGTGGATCAGGCAGTCTTCAACAACACCGAGCGACGGATAGTTTTCGGTTTTCGGTCCGACGGTGCGGTCCATGGTCTCAAAATCATTGGTTTCGCGGTATTCAAAGCACGGATCACGAACCGCATCCGGATCGCCGACAAAGCAGACGCCGCTGGCGCCGGTGTCGTGAATGTGACAGCCCTTGACGAGCGTGCGGCGGTTATAGTTGTTGACGAAGATGGCGTTGCCGCCGACCTGGTCAAATTCGCAGTCGCGAATGGAAACATCTTCCGTGCCGGTCAGCATGAAAGCGCCGCCGCGATAGATGGCCCAGTCGGAACGCAGCATCCGCTCTTTGCAGTCCATAAATGTGCGGGCCGCGTGACGAACCGTGAAGCCCTGCAGGGCCACATTTTTGACCGGCGCTTTTTCCGAACCCTGGAACTCGACGAGATGACGCAGGCGCACCACTTCAACGGTCGCGCCGCTCAGGTCGGTTCCGGCTTCCGGCATGTAGTAGAGAATGCCTTTTTTCGAATCGTGGAACCATTCGCCGGCAGCGTCGAGCTCCTCGAAAATGTTTTCGACCATGCGGTAATCCTTGTGCATGCCCATCTGGCGGTTGTTCTGCCAGCCGCCCTCATAGGTGACCTCGCCGTTTTCATCTTTACCGGTGATGATGTAGTGGTAGCCGCCCCAGCGCGAGCGGTGCATGGCGTGAATGTAGCCGCCGGTCGGATCAGCCCAGCCTTCAGCGCGCTCCTTGGAGAACGCGTCGGCGGCATAGCCTTGATACGCGGCCGTCGGCTTGTTGGCATCATAGTTCGGGTAGCGGGCCATGCGCTGATTGACTCCGTTGACAAACAGCTGATCGATTTCCAACCCCTTGGGCGTTTTGGCTTTGTAGATGCCGTCCTTCCATGAGGTCCATTTCAGATCAAGCTTGGAACCGCCGCTGAGGACTGCGCCGCCTTCGTTCTCGGCTTTAAAAACGACCCCGGAATCTTTCGGCGTGAATACGAGGGTTTCCGGCAGATAGTAGACGCCGTCGGCCACATGCACCGTAACGGCTTTCTTTCCGCGGGCCAAGTCGCGCGCTTGGGCCAGCGATGCCACCGGCGCGCGCTGCGTTCCTTTATTCGTGTCCTTCCCTTTCGGGCTTACATAAATATCCATTGCATTCACCGTTCCGACAGCGGCCATCAGTCCAAGTGTCAACATAGTCTTCTGTTTCGTCATATCGTTCTCCAATAGTTAAAGCTTTTCGACCTCGGTAAAGTAAGCGCCGCCGGCCTCGCCCTTCTCGTTGTAGAGATAGGTCACCAGCTCGGTTTCGCCGGTCGGCAGATCCATTTCAATGACAATCCCCTTGCTGCCCGGCTTGACTTCCACCTCTTTGGACAACCCGGCGATCTCCACCTTCGCCCGCACGGTCTTCTCGACCGGCTTGTCCGCGAGTCTCGGATACTGGCGCAGCGTAAAGCGGTAGCGGCCGGCCTTTTTCACGTCGACCATCCATGGCGCGGTTACGCGCGGCAGCTTGCCGATCAGGCGGAAGTTCCACGGCGGATTGCCCTGCGGCATGTACCAGTCCTGCGAGCAGAGTTCGACCGGGTTTTCGGTCGGGTTGCCGATATCCAGGCGCACCGGGGTCATGCCCTTGACGACCGACTGCCAGTACGGCTCATAGTGCGACCACAGTTCCTTGACCACCTCCGGATGCTCGGCAGCAACATCCGTGCGCTGCTGCGGGTCGGCCTCCATGTCGTAGAGCTCGCGCCCGTGCAGCAGGCGCCAGCGTTCGGTCAGAATATAGGAATATTCCTGTTTCAGGCGGTCTTCCGGAAAGGCCGCACCGCCATGGAACTGAAGCACCACATGGTCGCGGTCCAGCGTATCCATCTCACCGCGCAGCAGCGACGCCAGCGAAAGGCCGTCCAGCTCGCGGTCGGTCGGCAGCGGAATGCCGCACAGCTCGGCCAGCGTCGGGAAAAAGTCAAACTGAGCCGTGAGCGTGTCGATATCCCGTCCGCCGTCAATGCCGCCTTTCGGCCAGCGAATAAAGAACGGAACGCGGTGGCCGCCGTCGAAGACCGACGCTTTGCGCCCACGCATGCCGGCATTGAAGCCCCAGATTGCCTCCGAGTTATTTTTGTTCTTGGGATCAAATTCGGCACCCATGTAGGTACCGTTGTCAGTCATGAAGACGAGGATGGTGTTTTCTTCGAGGTCGAGCTTTTTGAGGTGATCGCGCAGAAGACCGAAATTATGGTCAATGTTGGCAATCATGCCGAAATAGACCGCACGGATCGGCTTATCCACCTTGTCTTCATAGGGTTTCGACCACTCCTCGCCGACGATGATCGGCGTATGCGGCGCGTTGAGCGGCAGGTAGAGGAAGAAGGGTTCGTCCTTATGTTCCTCGATAAAGCGCATGCCCTCGCGGAACCAGACGTCGGTACAATAGCCTTCGAACTGCTCCAGCTTTCCGTTGCGCTCATAGGTGTCGTCAAAATAGTCGTTACCCCAGTAGTCGGAAACCTGCCCGATGCCGCCGCAGCGGTGCCAGACCACGTCCTGGAAGCCATAATCCTGCGGGCGGTGCGGCGCATTATCACCCAGATGCCATTTCCCGAACATGCCGGTGGCGTAACCATTGTCAGCGAACAGGTTGCCGAGCGTGCGCTCATCCGTATGGAGAATCGAGCGGCCGGCGCTGGTGCGGTAGGCCCCGTTGCGGCCGGGGTCGCGCCCGGTCATCAGCGCGCCGCGTGTCGGTGTGCAGAGCGGGCTGACGTGATAATCGGTAAGGCGCACGGACTGAGCGTGGAATTTGTCCAGCTCCGGTGTTTTCAGAATCGGGTTCCCGTGACAGCCGAGATCACCGTAACCCTGGTCATCCGTCAGCACAAAAATTACATTGGGTTGCCGAGCCTCGGAACTTTGTCCACAACCGACCAATACACCAGCCAGGCCGATAGCCCAGGCTTTGCTTAACCATTTAAACATCAACATATCTCGTCCTCGTCACATCTGTACAACAGGCAGGCCCAATCGCCTGCCTACACCTGCTCATATTCTATATAGCGAAACTGGATCTCCAGTTATAGAGCGGTTACGTTTACCAAGTTAACTCTACTGGCGCGACTAAATAGGAAGAGCAAAAGGGCTGCAGTCCGGCAGGTCCTACAAGCCCATCATGAACCCGAAGGTATCGTCCGCAAATCCAGGCAGATTTTCGTGCCCATAATCCGGATAGATGACCAGTGATTTTTCTGACCTGATTTTGTTATAGGCCGCAAACTGCGTGGATGGCGGACAGACCTGATCTTCAAAACTGGCCGCAAAAACCACTTCGGCCTGAATGCGCGGCACCAGATGCTGAATATCGATGTAGCCCAGCTGCCGAAAAACTTCGGCTTCATTTTCGTGCCGCGGATCATGGTGACGGAAAAAATCCCTCAATTCAAAATAGGCATCCTTCGCCAACTCCATATCCCAGACGCGCTTATAGTCGCACAGGAATGGATGAATCGGCGCCGCGCGCTTTATCCTTGGTTCGAGGGCGGCGCACACCAGCGCGAGCGCCCCGCCCTGACTTCCGCCCATCGTACCAACACGATTTTCATCCACCCCAGGCATCTCCATCACAATCTTTGCCAGCTGGGCCGTATCGAGAAAAATGGAACGAAAGAGCAGCTTTTCAGGCGCATCATCCAATCCACGAACAAAATGTCCGCGCATAGTGGTTCCTTTAACGCCGCCCACATCTTCGGAAAGTCCGCCCTGGCCGCGACAGTCCAGCGCGGCAACGGTGTAGCCGGCGGCCACATAATTCAGTTTCTCCGCCCAGTCGCCGCTAAAGTGCGTATACCCGTGAAACATCAAAACAGCAGGAGCCGGCTCTTTGACCTGCTTAGGTCGAAGCAGTTTGGCATAAATTCGTGCGCCCCCGACGCCGGTAAACCACAAGTGAAAACAATCCGCATAGGGCGCCTGAAATTCAGCGCGCACCATCTTGATCTCAGGATCGACGGCATTCATCTCTGCCAGAGCGTCTTCCCAATATGCATCAAAATTATCCGGTCGCGGATTCGTGCCCTGATAGGCTTCCAGCTCCTCACGTGAAAGATCAAAACCAAGTGCCATAAAAACCTCCTTAAAAAAATGAATAATTGTGTCCAACGTCCGTCATCTTCGGCATCAGATCAACTTTCCAAATAAATCAGTTTTCACTCCGGACAGCCAACAGGTTTGGCCATGTATTCCCTCTTTTAGAAAAAAAACAGAAACATTCATTAACGAAAACGGACGCTGAAGATTGATATCCATCAGCGTCCGTTCCCGGTTCAGGTTGGCAGATTCCGTTAGTTGGTGACCTGGATGTAGTCGATATTGATCGAGTCTTCCGATTTGGATTCCGGCTTGAACGAAATCGTATTCAGACCCGGTTTCAGGAAAACAGAGATCGACTGACTGCCCCATTGATCCCATCCGCCGGTGTTTTTCAGGTTCAGCATTTCGCTCTTTTCGCCGTTTACATAGATGGCGATATTTTTGGAATCGCCGTGCCCGGCAGCATAGCGCAGGTTCACGTTGTGGGTGCCCATCTCCCCGGCACTGACCTTAAAGGTGACTTTGGCGGTGTCGTTGTTGTAGAAGCCCTCAACAAAACCTTTGCCCGAGTATCCATGATGATTCTTTTTGACCTTGGCGCCGCCAACCAGCTTGGCGTCTTCCGCCTCAAAACGTCCGCCTTCCGACTCCTGCGGCTGATTGGCCGCCGCAACCATTTCCGGCGTGATGATGACCTCATCGGTGTCATAGCGCTCGGCATCGTTGAAGATGATGCCCGGAATAGTTTTTAGCAGGTGATGATATTTTGCCTCCGGTCCGGCGGCGCGGATGATTTCCAGCGCAGGCTCCGGCCAGTTGGCATCCGGAATCACATGAAATTCGGTACTGGTACAGTTAGGAGCGCCCAGTTTGGTATTTTCCGACGTCGTGTAAATATTGCTGTAGTGGTTGTCGTGCTTGCGGCGCCACTTGTTCAGCTCAAAGTTGTCCTGGCCCGGCATAATTTCAAACACGAAGTTGCCGCCGGTGTACCACGCCGTCCCTTCGTCCGGATGGTAGACGCCCTGGAAGTGGGTGGTGGCCGCTTTCACATAGTTGCCCCAGGTTTCCGAATCCGGCTGACTTCCGAGGGTGTAGTAGGCACCGCCGTCGTGCAGCATTTTCATGCAGTCGTAGACGCGGTTGTAGCTGAACACATTGTTGCGGCAGGTGGTGGTTGGGTTATCCGGGAAATACCCATCATCGAAGTTATTCCATCCCCAACCAACACTCACGGCCGTGTAGTTACACTTCTGAATGTGGTTTTTGACAATCTTCAGACCGTCCACAAAATAGGCGGTAATCGGCGCGTGGCCGTAGAACATGGTGGTCATGTCGTACAGCACATTGTTTTCAACCAGAATGTTGCGGCAAACGCCCTCGGTCTTCGGTGAATAGATGGCGTAGTCGTGCGTATCGCCTTCGTAAACGTGCTGCGGATGGCCGACATGGACGGCCGCGCCGCCCACATCATGAATCAAGTTGCCGGTGATCGACGAGTCGACCACGTCGTTAATGAAGCCGATGCCCTCGTTACCGACATGTTTCAGAACGTTGTCTTTAAACTGAATCGACTGTGCACTGGAAACCGTAACGACATTGGGCATCGTGTCGTAGGCGCGATAGGCCGTCGGGTGCCAGTCCGGTTCATCGAAGGCCCGAACATAAGTGGCGGCCTGCACGGTTGATTTGCCGGAAGAGCCATCGACCTCCGGAAGAACGGATTCAGTGTAAGCAAAAGTCAGCCCTTTAAAGGTCAGGTTGCTGACGCGCTCTGTTTTGGAGTTGCCCTGAACCGAAACCAACTCTCCAATCCGCGGCGCGTAGACTTCAGCGGCAGCCATATCCTCGCCGGCGCGGGGAATGTAATAGACCGTCTTCTTTTTACGGTCGAAGTAAAACTCGCCGGGCTCATCGAGAAATTCATAGGCATTCATCAGGGTATGCCGGCCCTTCGTCGAATAACGCCCATATTTGATATGCAGCGCAATGGCCGCATAGGGCTGCTGGAATTTCAGAACCCGATGCCCGCCCTCGGCGGCGACGTCCCGAATACAAAGGATGTGGGAGTTAAATTTGGTATTGCGCATAACCTCCACATCTTCCGGATTATTCAGGTCCGGCACATCGCTCTTGTCAAACATGACGCCGTCCTCAGCGGAACCGCTTTCCCAGGCCCAATCGGCCTGCCCTTCCCTGACCGTATATTCGCCCCAACCGCCGCGTGCGTCCGCGGTCTTGCTGGCCATGTAAGCCCGCTTGCCGTTGACAATCAGCGAACGCAGCTTCGATGAATGCGCCAGCTGCGCCTTGTAGATATTGCCCTTAAACAGCTTCCAGCCCGTCACCTTCGTTGCACCGTTGAATACCGGCACTTTGCCCTCATAGGCTTGATAGATCACCCGATGCCCGTTCATGCCGGAATCCGCCGGCGAAAACACCACCGTGTCTTTCATGAAATAGTTGCCGCCGCCAAAGTGTACGATGATGTCATCATCCATCTTCTGATTCACGCGCCGGACTACGGCCTTTGCACCTGCGAGGGTCCTCAGCGGTTTTTCCTTCGTGCCCGGATTGCGGTCATTACCCTTCACCGATACATAAAATTCCTGCGGCACTCTGTTAACGCAGCCGACCGACAACAGCACCGCTAAACCTGTAATGTATTTGATCATCATCTTTTAAACTCCAACTTCAACGGCACTTCCGTTGTATTCTATTTCGATATTTTTAATTCCTGCTATTGAAATGAACTCTACTTTCAGCGTGCGTTCCTGAACCATTCCCTTAAACACCCCAACGCGCTCTGAAATGGACAGCTTCTGCTCCGCTTCATTCCACTCCAGCGCTACGCGGGCACATTCACCGTTTTCATAGGCATAGCCGTCGCCGGCATCTTCGTACCAAACGAAGGTAGCATCCGCGCCAGTGTAGACATAGATATCGAGTGTGGTGTCCGCCTGCTCCCCGGCGTACTGCCGCACAGGCCCCATCGGAATGATCGTTCCCGCCGGAACGAACAGCGGGGTTGTTTCGAGCGGCGCGGACGCCTGGGTTGTCTGGCCGCCGTCAAAATAATCGCCAGTCCAGAAATCATACCAGCCACAGCCTTCGGGCAGATAAACGGAACGCGATTCCGGCACACCTTCGAGCGGACGCGATTCGCGTTCATAATACATCGGCTCAACCACCGGGCAGACCATCAGGCCGGGTCCAAAGAAATATTGATCGGTCAGATCAAACGTTGCTGCATCCTGCGGATACACCATCGCCACCGGACGCAGCAGCGCGAGGCCAGCGTCGGCGATGCCCGCCGCAACCGAATAGATGTAGGGCAACAGCTGCATGCGCAGACGGATGTATTTTGCGATGACGTCATAGAAGCGGTCGCCCTCATCTCCGAAGCGCCAGATTTCGCGGGCGGCATCGGTGCCGTGCGAACGGAACATCGGCAGGAAGCAGCCATACTGCAACCAGCGGGTGTAGAGCTCCCAGAAACCAAGGTCTTTGCATCCGAAATCATTTTCAAGCGGCTCCGGCCCTTCACGCGTACCGAGTCCGCGGCAGCCCTCTTCGTAATCCCCGCTCCAGAACCACATGGTCGGATCATTGCGAAGGAAGAAGCCGCCAATATCCAGCGTCCAGTATGGTTCGCCGGTGGCGCAGAAATTTACTCCCTCCGGAATGGACCGTCGGTAGACCTCCCACGTGGCGCAGATATCGCCGTTCCAGCTTACGGTGCTGTAGCGATGCTGTCCGGCATAGGACGAACGGGTCAGATTGAGCACACGTTTGTCATTTGTGGTTTTGCGCTGGCCTTCATAAATCCCCTGCGAATGGTGCAGGGAAAACGCGTTGGTTTTACCTTCGTCAATATAGCGTTTGGCCTGATCGGTATTGATCTTCAGGCGCACGTGCGGCTCGGGTTTAACGGTGCCGTTCCAGTCGGCTTCGAACGGTTCCGTGCAGTCGCACCACCAGGCATCAACGCCTCTTGAGAAATATCCCTCTTCCGCCTGCCGCCAGTAGATTTCACGGGCTTCCGGCTCAAAAGCGTTATAGGTCGACTGGTTGCCGAACATCAAACCCCTCTCACGTAGCTCAATCTGGTTCGGACATTCGCCGGACATGATCGGCCAGATGGAAACCATCAGCTTGACGCCCATTTCATGAAGCTCATCAATAAAGGCCTCGGGATTCGGGAAGCGCGCCGGATCAAAATTTTTCTGCCCCCACTGCGGGCCGTCCGGCCACGACTTCCAGTCGAGCACCATGATATCGAGCGGGATATTGCGGCGGCGGTATTCGCGGGCAATGCCGACGATTTCCTCAGCGTTCACATAGCGCTCTTTCGACTGTACATAACCGAACGCCCAACGCGGCAGCATCGGCGGCGCACCCGTCAGGGCATAATAGTTTTTGGCGACGGCGGAGGCGTTCCCGCCCCCGATAAAGTAGTAGTCGACCTGGTCGACGCATTCGCCCCACCAATAGCTGCCGTAGGCATCGTCGTGGAAAACCATGGTTGAGGAGCAGTCCCACAGCAGGCCGTAGCCTTTGGAGGAGACGATGCACGGCACCACCATCTTCATGTTCTGCTGATAGAGCTGCTGCGATTTGCCGCGCAGATTGCCGTAGCCCTCCTCGTGCGAACCGAGCCCAAACAGCGCTTCGTCGGCGGCGAAAGTGAATTCGAGTTTGGCCTCAAACGCATGACGGTCAAACACGCGGTCGACGGCCTCGCCCTCGGCGCGCGCGCCGTCAATATTCTGTCCGGTTTTGATCTCTTTAGTGTGATCGTAGACGTTGCGAAACACCTCTTTGCGGACCAGCGACTTGCCGCCGCGCTCCGGCTCCTGCTGCAGTACATTGCCATCCGCATCCATAAAGCAGACCGCGCCGCTCTGCGTCGAAACACGCACCTTCAGTTCAGACGAAGAAATGACAACTGAGCCCCCCTCATCAACAACCGCAACGTCGCTATATGAAGCCGTTGAGGTCACGATTGCACTTTCGGGATCGATAAACGCATCGCCTTCAACAAAGGAAACCCGCACGATCTCCGGACTGACAAAACGAATCCGGAGGCGCTTAGCGCCGTCGGCAAACTCAAAGGATGCGTTATCCTGAACAAACTTAAACATCACTCATATCTCCTTGAGCCCGACGAATCCGCAACTCGCGCTGGATCTCCGGCTCCATGCGTTCAAATTTCCGATAAAAGAGAACCGGGATAAACGCCAGGGCGTAGAAGATTGCCGGCAGCCAAATAAAGCCGAAGCGAATTCCCTGTATCGCCTCGGCCGTCTGTACCTGATTGGCCACATAACCTGTCGCTCCCATAATCCAGGCCGGCACGGCGCCGCCCAGTCCACTTCCGGCTTTCAGGCAGAACGCCGTACCGATGGCGGTCAGAATTCCGGCCGAACGCACGCCGGTCTTCCACTCCCCGTAATCCACGCTGTCGGAGTACAGGGAGAACGGCAGCGCCAGGGCGACTCCGCTGGTCAGGATGCCGCCGATCCACCCCGTCATCAACAGCGGCAGCGAGTGGGCAATGACGCCGGCATAAACAACGCCCTGCGCCAGCACCGACAATCCGAGCGACCAGGCCCAGACCGTTCCCTTTCGGGCCCATTTACAGAACCATGGAATCAGGATAATCGAGGCCAACGAGAGAACGTCCATACTGTTGGCGAGCGGAACCAGATTCTTATTCCCCCAATCGTATTCAAAGAAGTAGGGAACCACCGAAATGCGGGAGATAAAGGCAATCCAGAAACAGAACGCGCTGATGAAGATAATAATCCACGGCCAGTTCCCCTTAAACGCCTTGAACGCGCCTTTGATCGGGACGGGCTTATGCGTCACCGGAACCGTTTCTTTAAGGTTGCGGAAGACCAAAAGGAACATACCGAAGGAAATCGTCGCGAAGATCAGCATTGTCAGCGCAAAGCCGCGCTTGTCGTCGCCCCGCCCCAGCCAGGCAATCAGCGGCCAGGCGGTTGCGTTGACCAGCAGCACACCCGCCTTGGAACCGAGCATCCTGTAAACCGTCAAGGTAACCCGTTCCTTCGGGTCGGAGGTCAGTGCCGACAGAATGGAGGTGACCGGCGTATTGATCGCAGTATACAGCGAACCGAGAATAATATAGGTGGCTCCCGCATAGATCGCTTTGGCCGATCCGCTCAGATCCGGGGCCAGAAAAGTCAGGACACCGAACAACGCGTATGGAAAGCACATCCACAAAAACCAGGGACGGCTCGTTCCGTGGCGGCTGCGGGTCTTATCCAGCAGGATACCCCAGATCGGGCTGTCCAGCGCATCCTCAAAGCGGGCAATCAGCAAAATCGTGCCCGCCACCCCTGCGGACAGCCCGACTACATCGGTAAAGAACTTCAGAATATAGAACGAGACCAGACAGAAGATCAGCTGACATGCCATGTCGCTGGAGGCATAGCTGAACCGCGTCGTATAGGATGTCTTTTGCGTCATAATTTTTCCTTCACTTAATGAAAATCACCCGCCGCACAGCACATACGCATGATACGACGGTTACTAAAATACCGTCCATCCCCACAGAACACCTTCAGTATATCACAAAATACCAGCACAATATCCCAACAACAACACACCCTAAAACAGGAAGAACACCTTTTCCAAACACCCCGACCATTAGAGCTTAATGTGCAATTCCCGCATAGAAATGCCATTGAACAATGCGCCACAAACAAGCACCATATAAAACATGAAACAATCAATAATTGCAGACGGCGCCGACTACTTCGGGATGACCGGATTTCCGATTCTGGTGGGACGCAGCATCACCAATCCCACACCGGAAGATCCGCCGCCGCACCCGCATGATTTAACGGAAATCGAGCACTGCCACGACTTCTGCGAACTCGTGATCGTCAAGCAGGGACAAGGTCTCCAAAGCCTGGAAGGAATGGATCTGCCGATCACCGCCGGCGACGTTTTCCTGCTCCAGGGCCGCCAGCGCCACTACTTTCATGATCGCAAAAACCTGATCATGTATAACGTGATGTATAATCCGGAACTGATCATGTGGCCGGAAAACGAACTGCGCTGCATGCCCGGTTATTGCGCCATGTTCCTGCTCGAACCGACCTACCGCAAACAGCACCGCTTTGCCAGTCGCCTGCATCTCAAACGACTGCAGCTCGCGCACATCCAAACCATCTGCGACGAAATGGAAAAGGAATGTTCGGAAAAATCGCCCGGGCACGAAATCGTCCTTCGAGCCAAACTGTTGGAACTGATCGCCTATCTGTCGCGCGCCTATATGCAGGGCGACTCCACCGAAACCCAGGCACTGCAGCGCGTCGGCGAAGTGATCGGCGCCATGGAAAATAATTTTTCGAAGGATTGGAAACTTGATGAGCTCGCCGCAATCGCCCACATGTCGAAAAGCAACCTGCTGACGGTTTTCCGCAAAGCCACCAATCAGACGCCGATCGACTACCTGATGCGCCTGCGCATCCAGCGCGCGATGGAAATGCTGCGTCAAACCGACCGCACCATCACCGAGATCGCCTTCGCGGTCGGCTTCAATGACAGCAACTATTTTACCCGCCAGTTCCGCAAAGTCGCCGGCATCCCGCCCCGCCAGTTCAGATCGCAGAGCCGGGCGGAATAAAACCGCCGCACGCTATTTTTCCGGCATGAACGGCTTAAGCATTTCCATCAGCTTCGCCGAAGGGTAAATGTTGCCTTTATCCGCATGGCTTAAATATTCACGGATGTTTAATTTTGCACCATCGGCGGCAGCTCAAATCTGCCGGCATTTTTGACGGCCTTCTTTCTCTGAGACTCAGCAGTGGGAACGACCTGCTAATCCGCCTTGGAAGAACGATCCGGAAGCATGGAGCCATCGACCCAGTGTCCGTCGACCAGAATCGAATTTCGTATGGCAGGAATCCCGAAATGCTGTTCGTTGAGCAGGGAAACCAAGGTGCGGATTACTGTTGCTCCGATCTCTGTCGGATTCTGGTCAATCCCGGCATTGATCGGTGTATCGTGAATACTCATGGTCGCAATGCCGACGTCGCCGGGAATATCGTATCCCAACTCTTCAAGCATTGACGGCAATATGGGAAGGGAAGCCAGAATGGCATCCGGCCTGTGTTCCTTCATCCAACCGTTCAGTTCCTCATGGAATGGAGCCGTATCGGCATCTTCCATCAACAGCGGGGGCAGTCGCAGGTTTTCCGGCAGCACCAACTGGCTGCCCAGATAACCGGAAGCGTACATGCACCGGCCGTCAGCCCTCCCGACAAAGCCGATACGCTTATATCCTTTTTCACGTATTTTCTGGAAAGCCAACATGGTGTTTCCAGCCTGCGCACTGGTCACAAAATGGATCGAGGGCGTCTTTTCACTTCGGCCAAAACGTATAACGGAATAATCCTGCCAGGGAAAATCATCCCAGTTGAGCGGGAGCGCACGGTTGGTTACAGGGGCCACAACCACCCCGCGAATATTGCGGCTCTTGAAAACGGCATCCATACAGTTCAGGGAAAGCTCCTCAACCGTGAATTCCTCGAGCTGAAAACCAAGCTGTTCGGCGGCGTCCATGGCGCCCTGCCAGTACAAATCAAACTCTTTGAGTTGTCTGAGTTGTGCGGGATTGCGGAATGGATTAATCCACGCCAGCACGGCCTGCCGCGGGTTTTCCTTGCTGGAAATCCGATAGCGGGACAAGGCCGACAGCATCGGGTCAGAACGATACCCCATCTCATCGGCTTTCTGTTTCACGCGGAGGCGGGTGGCCTCGGAAATACGGGGATTATCCCGCAGGGCCAACGAAACCGTTACATGGGAAATATCCAGTTCGCGGGCAATGTCCCTCATGGAGACGTTTAGGTTTGTGCCACAATCCGGAGCAATATGTTGTTCCTGCTTATTCATAAAGTATGTGTTTATACGGCGCTGAACCGCGTTATACAAAGATGGATTTTCGTTCCGCATGCCTTATGCCGTGCATGCGAATGCATTGAACATTATAAAAAGAACTGTTCATGAAAATCAATCTGCATCCATCTGAATTACCAGCCTGATGAATCTCTGCGCATCCCTGCCCTGAATAGGTGGTGTGAGTGCTGCCCTCAACACAAAGCATGCAAAAACCGCAAGCAGAAGGCTTCTGCATGCGGTTTCACAGCAAGTGAATCGGATTGGTCCGTGCTATTTCCGCTCCGAGGAAACGGTTTCGCCCTGGTCCTGTCCTTTGCCGACTGATTTAAGAATAAAGTTCACGATCGGCGTCGGATCTTTGAGGCCATGCGGATGGTGTCCAACGCCCGGTTTATGAATCACCTCAATGGAGCCGCCGAGCGCTTTGTATCGTTTTTTAAGGACAGCGGTGTTTTCAGCAACCGGCACCACGGAATCAGCATCGCCGACCACATGCAGCAAGGGCACTCCGGCCGATGCCAACGGCTTCAGCGAATCCATCGGGTTTCCGGAATAGGCCATCGCCTCCCCCTCCGAGAACCCATAGGCGCCAAGGCACTGCTGCCACTCTTTGGCCGCTCCCTTTCCCGAGCCTTTTCCGCCCGGCCAGCTCTTGATATCGCATACCGGTGCATCGGCATAGATACAGGAAACTTTGTCCGGATGTTTCGAGGCCCAGTTATAGACAATCAACCCGCCGCGCGACATCCCCTCCAGCGCCGGCGTTTTCGAGAACCCTTTCTGGGTGGTCAGATAGTTGTAAAAGGCTTCCCATCGCACCACTGCCTTTGGCGATCCATACATTCCGCCCACATCGACATAGGCAACATGAAATCCTTTATTGAGCAGCGCAATGTCCACCTGCGGCTCGTGCCCCCAGAAGCGTGCCCGCCACACCCACGGCGTCCCCGCTGCAACTGCTTTCGGAACCACTACCCTACAGTTGAGTTCCCGAGTCTGGAAATCAAACTGGTCAAACCCATGGAAGTCAGACCTCTTCCCTTCCCACTGCTCTGGATGCTCTTTGAGCTGCGGATAGTGTTTCATTATCTCTTCGTCCAGAAAGGGCCAGCCGTCGTTGTGCTGTTGGGGCCCGGGGGTCGTACGTCCAGCGCGCAATGCTTTCGCAAGTTCTCCCACCAGCTCGGTCACGATTTCGGGATGTGCGTCTTCAAGGTTTTCGGTTTCGCCGGGATCCTCTTTGAGATTATAAAGCTGAATCACCCGGGCTGACGTTTCAACGTCCTTCCAAGGCAATTTCCAGCTGACGCCGCCGTCTTTGCCCATAATCAGTTTCCAGTCGCCTCTTCGAATGGCGAAACCACCCTTATAGGAATGGTGAATCGTGAACGGACGAACATCCGTTGCCTGTCCTTTCATACAGGAATAGAACGAAAAGGAGTCCTCTGCCGCATTGCCCGGAATGTTGCTTTTGCGTCCCGCGACATCGGCGAAGGTGGCAAAAAAGTCCGTTGTGCAGATCGTCGCAGCGCTGGTGCTGCCGGCCTCAACCTGTCCGGGCCAGCGCACCAGAAACGGAACGCGGTGGCCGCCTTCGTAGATCGATGCCTTGGCCGCACGAAATGCACCGGACGGCCGATAGCCCGCGGCAATCATCTTTGGAATTTCCACATAGGGAGCAAAGCCGTTGTCGGCCGTGAAAATCACCAGCGTGTTGTCATCGACTCCCGACTCTTTGAGCTGTTCCAGCACCTGCCCGACCACCCAGTCCGTCTCGGCAATAAAGTCGGCATACCAACTATACTGTGGATAGCGCCCCTTAAACTGCTTACCCGGAACAACCGGAGTATGCGGCGAGGTCAACGAGAGGTAGAGGAAGAAGGGTTTATCACCTTGCGTCTGGCGATGAATATAACGACGGGATTCCGCGGCCCAGTCGGCAAGGCATTCGCTCGCGTCAAAATCTTCCGCCGCTGCGCCGACCCGCTGATAATCGTTATACTCGTTATGCGGCCAGCTTTTGTTCACCGTTGGAATCGTCACCGCGCGATCATTCCTTAAATAGACGTACGGGGCCATATCCAGCGAGGAGAGGATAAAAAAGGCTTCGTCAAATCCGACGTCGACGGGCCCGTTTTTGAACGGCTGCGAGTAATCAACATTCCAGGATTTATCTTTGTTGCCCTCTTTCCCGGCGCCGAGCTCCTCGGAGTGCCGGAGCCAATCAACACCAAGGTGCCATTTGCCGATACATGCAGTATGGTAGCCCGCCTGCTGAAGAAAGGCCGGAAGGTTCAAACGGGCCGGATCCATCAGGGCTCGATCCGTCGCTTTAAACAGCACACCGCTTTTGAGCCGGCTGCGCCAGTTATAACGGCCGCTCAGAATGCCGTAGCGCGTCGGCGTGCAGACCGATGAACTGGTATGAGCATCTGTAAACTGCATCCCCTCTTTAACCATCCGATCCAGCGCCGGCGTCGGAACGATTCCGCCGGCAGAACTCAACTCTCCCACTCCCATATCGTCAGCGAGAATCAGGACAATGTTCGGTAATTTTCCGGCCGCGCCAGCCGGCGCGGCAATGCTGCCTGCCGCGGCCAAACAGACAACAGCACCTATGAACAACCCAATACTATATCTCATCATTCCGTTTTCCTTATTTACTCACTAAGAGTCAGCGCATCGCCCTGAGACTCCATCTGTTTTTTTAACTCCGCGGTGAGCGTACTGATTTTATTGGCAGACTCAGGATTTGCGGCGAGATCGTTCATTTCCATCGGATCAGCTTTAAGATTGTAGAGGCGCTTTACGTCGATATCCGGATATACAATCAGTTTCCAGCCATCCTTAATGATCATGCGCTGTCGTTTTATGTAGGCGCCGTAAATGGAATCATAATGGGATACGGCTTTCCCGCGCAGGAGCGGTAGCAGGCTTTTAAATTCAACCCCATCCGTGTCAGCTCCCGCCCATTCCAACGAGGTTGGAACCACATCCTGCAGATAAATCGATGCATCAACTTTTGAACCGGCCTCAATACCTGGGCCGGAAACCAGAAACGGTGCACGCATACTGTGCTCATACATATTCTGTTTGCCGACAAACCCATGATGCCCGACCGCCAAGCCATGATCGGCCGTAAATACAATGTAGGTGTTGTCGGCCTGCCCGGTCTTCTCCAGCGTTTCCAGAATTTTGCCAACCTGATCGTCCATGTGGGTGATCAGCGCAAAATATTCCTGCCGGTTCACTTTGATCGAATATTCCGTTCTGGGATACGGAGCCAGACGCTCATCCCGCAGTCCTTTACCGCAAGCCGCATCGGCATAGGGATATTCCGGAAGCATGTTTTCCGGCACCTTGATGCGCTCCAGCGGATAGCCGTCAATGTATTCCTTCGGCGCCTGCCGCGGATCGTGCGGTGCGTTAAAGGCGAGATACATAAAAAACGGTTTATCATCGTTGGCAGCCTGTTCGAGAAACTCGATGCCGTCGGCCGCGAGGACCTCGCTCCAGTGGGTTCCGCCTTTCCAGAATCCTTCATGTTGAGTATCCCACGGTTTCCAGCCCGCTTTATAATCGGCTTCATCTTTCGGTCGATTGTAGCCGGCCTTTACCTGATTCGGCATACCGGGACGCTCATGCTTCACACATCAAAAACACCTTCGGGCGCGGTATCAACGTGCCACTTCCCGGACATGTAGGTTCGGTATCCCGCGTCCTGCAATCGCTGCGACCACATTTTCCGTCCGCTGACACACTGCTCGAGTTTGGTACTCTTCGCGCGCCAGACGAACCGGCCGGTATTCAGCATTTTGCGACTGGCCTGACAGACCGCCCCGTTCCATGCCCCCATATTGTAGGCATGTGTAAAGCTGACTCCGTGTTTCACCAGCTTGTCCAGGTGCGGCGTATCAACATCGAGCTGCCCATGCGCACCGATGGTCTCGTAGCTCATGTCATCGGCAAAAATGAAAAGGATATTCGGCTTCTCTGCCGCATAACTGCTCGCAGCCATCACCGTAATGACGACCATCATTTTCAACAGATTCATCTAATTTCCCCCTTACTCCACCGTCACATAAACAAACAATGCGCCATAGTCCGCCTTGTCGTCTGGGCACGAATTTAGCTAAGCCTTTAAGTTATACTCACCGGCCATACTCCGTTCAACCGTTTCGTTACGGGCATCTCGATGCTTTGAGCAGGCTCGAAAACTCGGCTATGAGCGAATCGGCTTCATTGGCGGATTTAATTATACGCGGCACTTCACTGCCGGCTACCTCTGGGCACAGAACAAATACGCGGAAGAGCTGCAGCTCCCCCTGTTTAAAATCAGACCTCCATATGATGATGAGGAAAAACTAAACAGGTTGAAGGCCTGGCTGGAAGAAAACCGCCCCGACGCCATCTTCTCGGACAAAGGCAGCATTCCCTCAATCCTGGAAAAACTGGGCTGCCGCGTCCCCGAAGACATCGGCGTTGCCACCACCAGCATTCACGACACGGAAATCGATACCGGAATCGGCCAGCGTCCCCGCGAAATCGGCCGGGCCGCCATCCGCCTCCTCGCGACCCTGATCAGCGAAAAATCCTTCGGCATTCCGGAATGCTACGACGAACTGCTCATCAAAGGCCGCTGGATCGATGGCTCGATGATGCCCAAACGTGATAAGTGATGAATGAGGCGAGAGGAATCGCTGCAGGCAGGGACGGCTGTCCCTGCCGTCCGCCGCCGCAAAGAGCCGCTCAACCATGCGGCGCGCTCGGAGAGCCCGCCCTACCTTTTCCAAGCATTGGAAGTTTCCAAGCTTGGAAAAATCTACTTCCCGTTCCAGGAGAAGGCCTCGCCTTTGGCCAGCTTCTTTTCGACCGTCTTGTCGCCGTAGCGCACTTTCAGCGGGTTGCCGAGCAGCGACTTGATCTTTGCACGGGCCAGCTTGCCGTCTTTCCAGGCGATATCGACTTCGAAGCCGCCGCGCGCGCGCAGTCCCTGCACCGAGCCGTCTTTCCAGACACCGGGCCGTGCCGGAAGCAGGTCGAGGCCGCCGTCATGGCTCTGCAGCAGCATTTCGGCGATCGCCGCCGTGCCGCCGAAGTTGCCGTCGATCTGGAACGGAGGATGCGTATCGAACAGGTTTTCGAGGGTCATTTTTGACAGCAGGTTGGTCAGCAGGTCATGCGCCTTGTTGCCGTCGTGAAAACGGGCCCACATATTCACCTTCCACGCCATGCTCCAGCCCTTGCCCAGATCACCGCGGGCAATCAGCGACTTTTTCGCCGCTTGATACAGCTCCGGCGTTCCGTTCTTCGTAAACTGGTGCCCCGGATGCAGGCCGTACAGGTGGGACGTATGACGATGACTTGGATCCCATTCCTTATAGTCTTCGATCCACTCCATGATGCGACCGGTCTTTTCGCTGATCTGAACCGGCGCCAGCTGATCCAGCGCAGCCTGCAGCTCTTTCTGGAAGTCGGCATCGAAGGCTCCGGTCGGATCAATCGCGCGGGCTGCTTCCTGCAGGCCGGTGAACAGATCCCAGATGATCTCCATATCCATGGCGGCCGCATAGGTGAACTCAATCTTGGTGCCGTCTTCCATGTAGAAAAAGTTTTCCGGCGAATGCGACGGACTCGTCACCAGTTTACCGGCGGCGGGTGTGCCTTCCGGCGCTTCAATCAGGAAGTCGAGCATGAACTCGGCCGCGCCCTTCATCAGGGGATAGGCACGCTCTTTGAGGAACTCTTTGTCGCCGTTAAAGCGATAATATTCCATCATATCGCGCACCGCCCAGGCGGCACCGAACGGCCAGACGCCGTGCACCCCGTCCGCCGGTACCGTCATGCCGAAAATGTCGGAAAGATGATGAATGGTCCAGCCGTCGGCACCATAGTGCACCTTGGCGGTTTTTTCGCCGGACGGAACCAGGCTCTCGACATAGTCAAAGTAGGGCAGCGCGCATTCGGACAGGTTGCAGGTCTGCGACGGCCAATAGTTCATCTGGAAGTTAATATTGAAGTGGTAATCGGAGTTCCACGGCGCTTTGTAATACTGGTTCCACTTGCCCTGCAGGTTGGCCGGCAGGTAGCCCGGGCGCGAACTGCTGATCAGCAGATAGCGACCAAACTGGAAATAGAGCGTTTCAAACTGCGGATCAAAGTTTCCGCGTTTGACCGCCTGCAACCGCTCGTCGGTCGGATTTTTCACATCGTCCGTCGTTCCCAGATCCAGCTTCACGCGGTTAAACAGCGCCTGGTGAGCAGCAAGGTGGTCGGCGCGCAGCTGATCATACGGCTTTCGGCCGACGGCCTTCAAGTAGGCTTCGCAGCGCGCGGTGGCATCGCCGGAAATATCAGTTGCACTGTTATAGCTGGTTGCGCCGACAACCAGAAGAGTGACTTCATTCGCATTCGAAACCGTCAGCAGGCCATCCTTGGATTCAACCCTTCCGCCCTCCACCATCGGGAACAGCTGCGCTTCATATTCAATACCCAGTTTGCCTTTCAGAATCAGGCGGTTGCCGGAAGCCGATTCGGTGGTTGCATTTTCACGGGCCAGACGGGCCGTAAAGTCAATCTTACCCAGGCGGCTCGCCTTGAGGTTTACCACGATCACCTGATCCGGCTCGCTGACAAAAACTTCGCGAACATATTCCACGCTGTCTGTTGTATACTGTGTGCGACTGATGGCGGTGGTCAGGTCTAGGTCGCGGCGGTAACCTGACACTTTGTCAACATCCGGCAAGTCGAGGAACAGATCGCAGAGCGGCTGGTAGGATTTAATCTTGTGCGGCTTGCCCATCATGTTTGCAGCGGCCAGCTTTTTGGCTTCGACATTTTTGCCTTCAAACAGCAGGCGCTGGACTTCCGGCAGGGCTTTCAGCGCTTCGGGATTGGTGTAATCCGTCGGTTTGCCGTCCCAGACGGTCTCTTCGTTGAGCGCCAACCGCTCGTTATTTACTCCGCCGAACACCATCGCCGCCAGGCGGCCGTTACCCACCGGCAGCGCCTGGTTTTCCCAGCGGGTGGCCGGCTTGCGATACCAGAGCGTCAGCGGCTCCGCCGGAGCCGAAGCCTCCTTTTCAAATTTCATATCCGCCTTCGGGTTGTTGGATTCATCCACCGAATGCCTTGCCGCAAATGTTGTTCCCGCTGTAACCGATCCAACTGCCATAATCATCAAGAGCGCTTTATGCATTGCCCTGCTCCATTTCATTTAATTCTGTAGTTCACATCCCTGCACAACCGAATCATTGGCCGCCGCATTCAGCAAACCGTTATAGGATACTCCATCAGGAACCCACAGCCGCTTAATTGTTAACCTGTTACTTTTCTATAGAATTCGCCGCATTTGTTTGATAGGCCTCAAATGTCGATTGAGGATTTTATGAAAGAGAACCAACCATCCAGGGGTGCGGAACGCCGGGTAACCCTGCGCGATATTGCCGGTGAACTGCACATCTCACACGTTACGGTTTCCAAGGCGCTGCGCGGCCTGCCCGGGGTTTCGCACGAACTATCGGCGCGAATCCGGGAAAAGGCCGACGAAATGGGTTATCACCCCGACCCGCTGCTCTCCGCCCTTTCCAACTATCGAAAAACCGATGGCACCCAGCCGATTCAGGCCGCACTGGCCTGGATCAACACGTGGGCCCATCCTGACGAGCTTCGCAAAATCAGGGAGTTCGACCTTTATTGGCAAGGCGCCGCTGAAACGGCCAGACGCATGGGCTACCGCCTCGAAGAATTCAACCTCGCCGAAATTGCGGAACACCGGCTGCAAACCATTCTTAAGGCGAGAAACATCCAGGGCATCCTGCTCCCTCCACGGCGCGGTCAACAGGCAGTCTTTGAACAGTTTGACTGGGCGGACTTTGCGATTGTACGCCTCGGCCAAACCGTGCCCTATCCGCCAACCCATTTTGTGAGCAGCGCCCAGATGGTCAACACCCTGCAGGCCTTCGATCGCGCGCACGAGCTGGGTTACAAACGCATCGGATTCGTCTGCGAATACTGGCGCATGCGCTTCTTCGGCGTCGGCTTTTCCTGGGCCCAGAAAAACCTGCCCGCAAATCAGCAACTGCCGCTGCTCGCTTTAAATCCGGAAGACAGCTTTGAGCGGCAGCAGGAACAGTTCAAAGCATGGCTGCATGAAACCCGCCCCGACGCCATCCTCACCGACAACAGCGAAACCCACCAAATGCTGCCAAACCTCGGTTACCGCATCCCCGAAGAGATCGGCCTGGCCACCACCAGTGTGCACGACACCTCCATCGATGCCGGAATCGACCAGCGCCCCTACGAAATCGGGCGCGCGGCCATCCGTATGCTCACCGCCCTGATTGCCGAAAAAAGTTTCGGCGTCCCCGACTGCTGCAACGAAATTCTCATTGAAGGCCAATGGGTCGATGGCGCCATGCTGCCTGACCTGAGCACGAAATAGAGCACCTACGGTCTGGTTAAATGCGAGAGGATAAAACGGGCTGACGCGGCATTTACCTCTGCCATGGTCGGGGAAATATTTTTTCCGCCAAAGCTGTGTCCAGCACCTTTCACCGTCAGCAGTTGCACATCCGCACCTTTTTCCTTTGCGACCTCCATCATGTAGAGGGAGTTCTTGATGTCCAGAATCGGATCCTTGTCGCCATGCAGCAGCAGGATCGGCGGCGTTTCTTTTGAAAGATATTCGGTCGGGCTTAGCAGGCGGGCCAGCTCCGGCTTTTCAGAAAACAGTCCGTCGAGGACATGGCGCAACGCTTCCGGATCTTCAAATCTGGATCCGATCAGCACATCGCGGTTCAGCATGGTCGTCAGCGGAAAGTAGGAGGCTACGCATTTAAAGAAGAGCGGAGTTCCGGCCAGCGCCTTGTCGCCGATAAAATCCTTATCGCGTCCCAGCGCCGTCATAAGGCTCAGGTGTCCGCCGGCCGACCCGCCCCAGACGCCATACTTTTCAGCATCCAGGTTATACTTTTCCGAGTTTTTAAGCAGAAAGCGCGCGGCATCTTTGCAGTCGACCACGGAATCGTAAGCCGTGATGCCGTTTTTGGTTAAGCGATATTCCAGCGAGAAAACCGCCACGCCCTTTTCGGTCAGTTCGCGCACCGTCTCAAGATAGCACGCCTTCAGCGGAACAAACTTATTGCCGCCGCGCCAGCCGCCGCCATGCACAAAGAGCATCCACGGCGTCGCTTCGCCGGCTTTCACGTTCTGCGGCTCGAAGAAGATCATATCGAGCTTCCTGCCGTTCACCGTCTTGTAGACGATGTCCTTCTGGTACTTAAACGTATCCAGCTTTTCCTGCTCCGCCGGCTTCTGCGCAAACACCGCACTCCCAAGGACCAACAGCCCCATCAACATGCTCTTCTTCAACATTCTGAACCTCCAACTAAATCAACAGGACTATTTGATGACAGGACTATTTTCCTTACAGGAGGAATAAATGGTCCTGTAAAAATAAAGAGTATTTACTTCTCGCGCGCTTCGGCGGCGAGGCGCTCGCACTCGGCCCGATACTCTGGGGTTTTCGGGGAACAGCTCAGGATATATGGATCCTGCGGATGGTTCGCCGGCCATTTGCCGCGCTTGCCGTCCACTTTGTTCACGTGCGAGAGCGATCCGAGATAGCGCGACACCGTAATCCATTCCAGCATATCCTCTTTGAGCTCGAGAATTTCCTGTTTGTACTCCGGATTCTTGACGAGGTTGTATTCCTCCCACGGATCCTTCTCCATGTTGAAATATTCCTCTTCCGGCTGACCGGCGTAGTAGATCAGCTTGCGGGTCGGCGTGCGCACCATCGTCAGGTAGTTATCTTCGCAGAACACCATTTCCGGAACTTCGCTGCGGTCGTTTTCGGTGATGCGTTTCCAGTTACTGGAACCGTCGAGACGCTGCGGAACCTCCAGTCCGAGAGCCGTCAAGACGGTCGGCCCGACGTCCATCTGGGTGAAGAGACCTTCATCCACTTCTCCGGCGCGCGCGGCGCCCGGCAGGCGCACAACAAACGGAACGTGTACAGACTGCTCGGTCATCAGCCATTTATAGATCAGCTCGTGATCGCCGAGGTTATCGCCGTGGTCGGAGGTAAAGATAATCAGCGTGTTGTCCATCAGCCCCTTGTGCTCGAGCATGTCGAGGATCTTGCCGACCTGATAGTCGATGCCGGTAATCTTGGCATAGTAATGTTTCCGCATCCGACGAAACGCGGCGTCATCCATGCCGGTCAGGTCAACGGCCCAGACACCAAAATGCGGACCCTGGTCAAACATCAGCGGGTTGCGGCAGGCTTCCATAAAGCGTGCATACTGCGGCGGACGGGCCGCCAGACCGCCGACATCAAAATGCGGCAGCGGCACCTCCTTGTCTTCATACAGATCGAGGAAACGCTGCGGCGGATCGAACGGATCGTGCGGCCCCTGGAAGCCGATGTGCAGGAAGAAGGGCTGATCCTTGTCATAGTCCTGAATCCAGCGCGTCGCCATACGGCCGACAAACTGATCGACGTGATATTTTTCCTCCAGCGGGAAGACTGCGGACGCGTGTTTATTCATCCAGTCTCCGCCCTTGGTCAACAGCATCATCGGGCTCGGTTGACCTTCCGCCTTCAGGTAGTTGGCATAATCGTCGTACGACTTTTTCAGGTTCGGAAAGTTTTCGGTGTAGAGCCGCTCATTGTAGCCCATCATCGCGGTGGCGGGATAATGGTGTACCTTGCCCATCGCGGCGGTGTAGTAGCCGGCGTCGCGGATATCTTCCACCCAGCTGCGGTTGTGCGCCCAGTCCTGGAAGCCGTAGCAGCCGGTGTTATGCGCAAACTGGCCGGTATAGAATGCCGCCCGCGACGAGATGCAGGTGGATCCGCAGACATACGCCCGCTTAAAGCTGATCCCCTCGCGCACCAGACGGTCCATATTCGGCGTCACCATGTGGTCATTGCCCCACGCGCCCACGGCGTCCGAGCGCTGCTGGTCGGTGGTAATCACCACCACGTTCATTCGATTCTCGGTCGACGCGGCCACAGGCGCATCAACAACCTGCTCTGCGGCAAAACCAACCGTCGCAGTAAGAGCCAGTGCAATACATGTCATATTATATTTCATTTCTCAGTCTCCTGATTTCATCGCAGCCATTCCGGCTGCATGTTTGGATTCAAACTATTTCTGCGCGGCTTTTGTCAGAGCAACAATCTCAACCTCATCACCGTCATTCTGCACGGGTGAACCGGTCATGACCGTGCAGTTTTCCGCCATTCCGCTCACAACGACCGGCATGGTGGTTTCATTCACCAGCTTGACCTCATCCGCAGCACGCAGCGGGATCGGCGCGGAAATTTCCCCGGCCGGAGGCGAACCATAACCCAGCAGAATCGGATGCTCCGCATTGCGACGGCCCTTGATTGAAACCTCATGCCCCGTTCCGCAGATCGTAGCCACCGCATGAACGATCCGATCCGAGGTTTCCGGCAGCAGCGTCAGGTCAACCCTGGAAGCTTCCTCTCCCTCAAGATAAATCAACGGGCCGTATTTCGCATCGCCTTTACACTCTTTCACGACGGCTTTCTCGAGAAAATAAGCCCGTTCGCACCCGATGCCGGCACAGCCGGTTAACTCTACCGGATCCGTATCTTCGTTGGCCGCCAGAGCAAACCCGACCCGGACATTTTTGGCCGTGCAGTTAACAAGTGTAACCTTGCCGGTCTTGCGTTTGTCCGGCCCGCCGCTGCCATAGGTCCGGAAACCGCATTCCTGAAGCGACTTCATATAACCGGGCAGAATAACCTTCTGTGCTCCGTAGACACTTCGAAAACCATTTTCGAACGCAACCCCTTCGGTCTCGGCCAACATGTCATCCGTCGCCCGCATCTCGCCCTCGGCATAACAATCCTCAAAATAGGTATTGATGCCGCCCTGGATAAAAAAACAGTGCCCCAATGCACGACTGATCACGCGGCAACCGAACAGCTTCGTGTTCGTTCCGCAAATCAACAGGCCGCTGTGCTTCTGCAGTGGCGTAACACTCCTTTTACCCTTGCCCAACAGATCACCGTAGCCATATGGAGCCGAACCCCGCACATTAAGGGTCACATTCGTGAGCGTATTATTATCGCCCTCAATCGTCAGGCTTCTTCCGCCGCGGGCAGTCGGATGGTTTCCAATATCCGTGACCGTCAGTCCAGCGATGGCATTGCCGTTGCCGGTGATCAGAAACTCCTGAATATCACATCTACCGAACGCCGAAAGCAGCTGCGTATCCACTTCGATCGTGACATCTCGCAGATCAAACCGGTTTTTATGTCCGCTGAACGTAAGCATCGAAACCCGAGAAGACTTTCCGGTTTTCCTTGCCACGGCCTCTTTCTTCAAACGGGCAATCATCTCGTCCGTCATCAGATCTCTCATCTGATAGACGCCCGGCTTCATCTTAATTGTATTGCCGCTTTTCGCCGCATACGCCGCCAGCTCAGCCATCGTGGTGATGCCCTTCACCCTTGCGGCAGAAACATCCGCAACGGCAACACCCAATCCGAGCGCAATCACCAACCCTGTTTTCATCATATCTTCCAACCTGTTCCTATTCTGCGGCACAGCTGCCGACAAAGCCCGTGTACCCGTCTCAGCAAAATCCGGTACATGAAAAGTAAGATCTAAAATAACCTTGTCCTGGAATTCTTACAGACCTATTTTATTTTACCTGTACAACCCAATAGATACAGGGTTTTGTCGACCCAAATAAACAGCATGAGCAGTAAAAAGAGAATCACCTACAACGATATTGCCGAGGCGCTGGGCGTTTCCAAAATGACCGTCTCCTACAGCCTGCGCAACGATCCACGCATCTCCGAAACCACGCGGATCCGCGTTCAGCGGAAAGCGGAGGAGATGGGCTATGAACCCGACCCGCTGCTCTCGGCACTCTCGAGCTATCGACACGGCAATCAGAATAAAAAGCAGAAAGCAGCCCTGGCCTGGATCAACTTTCATCGGCATCCGGAAAAACAGCGCGAACAGGAAGTCTTCAACCGCTACTGGAAAGGCGCGAACGAAGCGGCCGGCCGCCTCGGCTTCCAACTCGAGGAATTCAGGCTGAGCGAGCTTTCGCTGCACCGCATGCACAGCATCTTCAGGGCTCGCGGCATTCGCGGCATTCTGCTGACGCCCACCCCGACCGACGAAGAACCTTCAGCCGACGAACTGATTACTTTCCCGTGGAAGGACTACGCCATCGTCCGCTTCGGCGAAAGCCTGCGCTCCCTGAAGGTCAACTTTGTTTCCAGCGCCCAGGTGTCCAACGCCATTCTGGCGTTTGAAGAGCTGCAGAAAAAAGGATACGAGCGCATCGGCTTTGCCGGCCAATATCTCCGCCATCGCCTTTTCAGTGCGGGCTATCTCTGGGCCCAGCAGGCGCTACCGAAATCCCGGCAGCTCAAACCGCTTTTCCTGCCGGATGAAGATTCTGAGCAGCGACTGGATATACTCGTGGGCTGGCTCCAAAAACAGAAGCCCGATGCCCTCATTTGCAGCGCACCGAACCTTTTCCAAACCTTGAAAAAACTGGGATACCGCATCCCGGAAGATCTCGGACTCGCCTCCATGAGCCGCCACGACAACCCCATCAACGCCGGCATCGACCAGAACCCCGAAGAGATCGGCCGCACCGCAATCCAGGCGCTCGCCTCGCAAATCAACGAAAACAGCTACGGACTGCCCGCCACCCCCAAAGAAATCCTCGTAGAAGGCAAATGGGTCGACGGATCCATGCTGCCGGCCATGATACGTGACGTTTGAGGCGTGAACCCATGCAGCCTTCCCCAAACAGTGTAGTGGACGTTTACCCTCGCAAAGCGGAGGAAACGTCGGGCAACGGTGTGGCGGACGCAAGGAAAACGTCGGGCGGTTTCAGCCAATCTTCACCATTAGCATTGATGAACCTTTTACTTGCTATTGATGCCCCCAATCCCGGATTTTAAACTCATGAAAACTATTCCACCACATCAACGCATAAATCCAGTCCGAGGCTACACGATGCTTAAATTTATTCATTGGCTGGAAGAGGCACATCCGGAAATTGAATCCATACGAAATGCGCCTCGGGAAAAACAACTGGAGCTCGCGAACGAGTTTGAAGACGGCAACGTCGAAAAATATCCCATGCTGGCTGAAAAATGGGAAAAAGGCTTCCGCTATCTGCTCAACGATGCCGGCATCTGGCAGGGCTATGATCAGGCCCGCGCCGCCCTCTCCGCTGAAGATTAAATCTAGTACTCCGGATAATTTACCACAGAGAATATAGTGCAGCAGAGCCACAACCAAACTTGAATATGGCAATGACCTGATCCCATAAAACAGACCAATAACTTGAGTGTCTCTGGCGAAGGCCCATCGAAATGAAGGTTTATGTGCCAGACCGCTCACGCATAACACATAGAGGAAGATAAAATTATGAAGCCCATTCTAAAGGTATTACTTGCTATCCCGTTTTTATATTCGAACCTGATGGCCGCGCCCCTGCTTTCCGAAACTCCGGCCTTAACACTGGAAGGCGCCAAGTTTATTGCGGCTGCAGCCGCCAACAAAGCCGACTCCGAAGGCTGGAAGGTTGTTATTGTTATCAGTGACGCGGGCGGAAATGTAAAATATCTGGAGCGCATGGATGGCGTTCAGCTGGGCAGCCTTGAGATTGCCCAACAGAAAGCCCAAACGGCGGTATTCTATCGGCGGCCGACGAAAGCATTTTATGACCGCATCCAGTCGGGAGAGATTCCGCTGACGACACTGCCCAATCTGCAGCCTTTTGCCGGAGGTCTTCCCATTCAAATCAATGGACAAATCATTGGAGCCATCGGGGTAAGCGGTGTTCGTGGAGAGCAGGATGCGGAAATCGCCAAGGCAGGCATTGACGCCTTCCTGAAACAACTCTCTGAACAGTAACTTCCAAACTTAACCGTTTCAGTTAGCAATTAGTATATTCCTCGCAGAGGTGCTGAGCACACAGAGAAGCAATACAACCTGCCTCCGCGATCTCTGCGCCTCTGCGAGGGTTCAATTGAATGAGCTGCATATACTGACATCCAACTGAATTCAGTATGGCTTGGCTGGGATAAAATAAAGGCCACCCCGGAAAACCGGGGCAGCCCCAACTTAACCACGGAACACGATGTGTTCCGTGGTTTTTTTATTCATTAGAACGATGCGCCGATCCAGGCACCGAGGACGACGGCATCAGCAGCAGTGGCATCAGCGCCGGGATCCTGGACATACTGCACGGAGGGCTGGATGTAGAAGCTGGGGATGATCTGGATGCGATGCCCCAGCTCATAGACCACTTCAGCTTCTGAAGCGATGCCTTTAGCGGATCTGTAGTCATCGCTGAGTTCACCGTAGGTAACGAAGGCCATGGTGTGATCGTTTTCGCGACCGGGAATCAGGCCTTTCCAGTTTGCACCGGCATTGATCTGAAGCGGCACTGAGGCCGTTTCATCCTGATGTGTGTATGCGCCGAACGTGAACAGTTTCAGGTTCTCCACCACTTCGAAATCGAAGTGGCCGTACACGCGGAAGAGGTTGTCAGTTTCGCCGACACCGTCCAAATCGGTGTAATCATAGATCGAGTCCGCGATGCCGAGATAGAGGCGGGCCGGGCGATCATTGATTTCCGGCGTCCAGTCATACTGCGCCATGAGGGTCACGCCATCATTGCTGCGGAAGCTCCAGTCCGTGCCCTTGACATAATCGCTCCAGATCGAATCATTAATCTGGTAGGCGCCCAGCTGGAACTGATGTTGCTCGCTGGGGTTATATTTGATGCGTCCGCCCCACAGCCCCAGAGGGAAGGAATAAATCTGAGGACCGTCCAGCATCATGGAACGGATGGGGCCGTTGATGGCCGTGCTCAACGAATAGCGATAGAGATCGTTGTTGGCAAAATCCTCATCCATAGACGTCCGGCCGAATTTAACCGCCAGATCGCCGCAGGTTTTTTCAAGCCAGAGCTGATACAGCCAGGCGACCTGCCCGGCGGGACCGCCGTAGATACACATGGGATCATAGATGCCGCCCACATTGGGGCCAACGCCGTTGCCCTGGCGGTTTACCATTGAGATTTTCATCACGGTGTTATCCCAGCCGAGCAGTTTTTCGAGGTCGAGGTCTGCACCGGCATAGATCTGAGCCGTGAAATCTTCATCGGTCTTCACTCCGCCATCCACATTTGCACCATAGATGGAGTCGAAGTAAAGGAATGGAGAAATACCGGATTCCTCCAGACTAGTGCGTCCGTCAAACAGCCGGGCCTCTTCGTACCAGGGCTTTGCTTGCGGTTCTTCCGCCGCCATTGCGATGCCTGTTGACAACAACAGTGTAATTGCGATTTGTTTTTTCATGACCATTCTCTCCTTATTTTATTTATTGGCCAACACTCTCTCCATTTGCTGCGCAATATCGGTATTTTCATAAATGGCCCCTACCATTTCCGTATACTGCGCGGCAAAGCGTTCATTCTCAATCAGGTCGCCGAAGATCGGTTCGATACGCAGGAACGACAGCACATCGTTTCCGGTTCCCGCTGCGGCCTGATGGAGTTCCTCTTTCATTTCATCAACAACATCGAGTTTGTCGCCACGACAGCTTTGGCCCTTATCGCTGTAGTAGCACCAGGCCGCGATCACCAGCGTGGCGTATTCAATACTGCCGCCGGCGGCCAGGTTTTCATGGATCGTCGCGATCAGGAATTTGGGCAGCTTGGCTGAGCTTTCGAGGCAGATCCGCGCCAGGCTGTCCTTAATGTTCGGATTGCTGAAACGCTCAATCAGACTGTCCTTATACTCATCCAGGTTGATGCCCGGAACGGCATCCAGCACGGGCGTGGCCTCAACATCCATGAACGCGCGCAGGTAGTTGGAAAACAGCGGATCGCTGACGGCGCCGTCGATGGTTTGATGACCGTGAATGGAGCCGAGCAGCCCGAGCACTGAATGGCCGGCGTTGAGCAGCCGGATCTTCATTTTTTCATAGGGCGTGACGTCCGGCACAAACTGCGCGCCGACTTTTTCCCATTCCGGGCGGCCATTGGAAAAGTTGTCTTCAATCACCCACTGGCAGAAGGGTTCGCAGGTGACGGGCCACTCATCCTTTATGCCGGCATCGCTGCCGAGACTGATAATATCCTCCAGCGTGGTCACCGGCGTGATGCGATCGACCATCGCGTTCGGGAAACGGACGTTGGCTTCAATCCAGCCGGCCAATGCCGGATCCTGCTCCCGGGCAAACGCCAGCAGCATCTTTTGGGTCATATCGCCGTTGTGCTGAACATTGTCGCACGACTGAACGGTGAACGGCGGGAGCCCGGCGTCGCGGCGTTTTTTAAGCGCGGCAGTCAGATAGCCGAAGACCAGCTTCGGGCTGTCGGGATTCGCCAGATCGTGCTGTACATCGGGAGTGTCGAGCATGAATTCGCCGGTGGCGGGATGGAAGTTGTAGCCGCCCTCGGTGATGGTCAGCGAAACAATTTTAGTCTCGGCGCTGGCCATCTTATCAATAACCGCCATCGGCTCATCGACGCTGAGCATAAAGTCGATGATCGACCCAATGACGCGCGATTCCACTTTGCCGTCGGGATGTTTCACGATCAGGCTATACAGATAGTCCTGGTTCTTGAGAATCTGCCCGATTTTACGATCGCCCTCGCGCAGCCCGATGCCGCAGATGCCCCACTCCCGCGTATCGGTTTCGTTCATGAGCGCGTCGGTGTAGTATGCTTCGTGCGAGCGATGGAACCCGCCGACGCCGACGTGAACAATCCCGGCCTTAACCTGGCTGCGGTCGTAAGTCGGGACGACCATCTTGTCTGCGAACCGGGAAAGGTTTTCTTCTTTGAGTAAAATTGATTCTGTCATGATAGTTTCCTGTCTTTGATATCCAGTAACGGCGCCCTAGCTCATCCAGTTGCCGCCGTCGACGTTATAGGTTTGAGCCACCACATATTCACTTTCCGGTCCGGCCAGAAAGACGGCCATTCCAACCAGATCTTCAGCAGTTCCCATACGGCCGTATGGAACCGCTTCGCCCACCAGACGTTTCTTTTCGCCGATCGGCCGGTTTTCATATTTTGCGAAGAGCGCATCGACACCTTCCCAGTGCTCGCCCTCCACTACCCCGGGAGCGATGGCGTTGACGTTGATGCCGTGCTTAATCAGATTGAGCCCGGCGGACTGCGTCAGACTGATGACCGCGGCCTTGGTGGCGCAATAGACCGCCACCAACGCTTCGCCCCGGCGACCGGCCTGACTTGCCATGTTGATAATCCGGCCGCCGCGTCCCTGCTCAATCATAACCCGGGCGGCGGCCTGCAGCGTGAACAGCGTGCCGGCCACATTGATCGAGAAGAGGCGCTCATAGCTTTCGCGGGTAATTTCAACCACGGGCGCCAGATCGAAGACGGCCGCATTATTGACCAGAACATCGAGTCCGCCCGCAACGGAAACCACTTCCTGAACGGCGGCATCGATCGAGGCCTGATCCGTCACATCCATCCGGACCGCAAAGGCGTTTTTGCCCAGTTCCCGAGCAGATGCTTCGGCCCGGTCCACATCAATGTCACACAGCACAACGCGGGCGCCTTCGCGCACATAGGCTTCGGCAAAGGTGCGGCCGATGCCCCGGGCCGCGCCGGTAATCATTGCAATTTTGTTTTCGAGTCGCTGCATGGTTTTTTCCTGCTTCCGGAAATTTGCGCCGTTTCTGTTCTAGGCTTTTTTACGATGCTGCAAGCAGTCGAGCGCCACAGCCACCAGGAGAACCGAACCCTTAATTACCATCTGGACAAACTGGCTGACATCCAGCAGCACCAGGCCGTTGCTGAGCACGCCGAGCACGAGCACGCCGGCCAGCACATTGGAGATTTTACCGAATCCGCCGCTGACGCTGACGCCGCCGAGTACGCAGGCGGTCAGCACATCAAACTCAAAGCCTTTGCCTGAAAGGACCTGGCCGGAGTTGGTGCGGGAGAGAATGACGATTCCGGCGACCCCGGCAAAGAAACCGGAGAGGGTGTAGACGAGATATTTTACCCGCTTAACATTAATGCCGGAGAGCAGGGCCGCCTCTTCATTTCCGCCGACGGCATAGAAGTAGCGACCGAAATAGGTTTTCCGGAGAATGAACATCCCGAGGCCCATAATCACAGCCATGATGATTACCGGAATCGGAACCGGACCCACATAGCCCTGGCCAATCACGGCAAACGAGGACGGAAATCCGAAAATCGGCAGGCCTTTACAGATCAGGTAGGCGACGCCTTCAATAATGATCAACATGGCCAGCGTGACGATGATCGGCGGCATTTGCAGGTTGGAAATAATCCAGCCGTTCGAAAAACCGATCCCGGCAGCAATCAGCAGCGCAAGGATAACCGCCAGCACCGGATTCCATCCGGCGTTAACCATCAGCCAGGCGGTTACAATATTGACCAGCGTAATCACGGAGCCGACGGAGAGGTCGATACCGCCCAGCAACAGGACAAACGCGAAGCCCACGGCGGCGATGCCCATCATGGAGACCTGCCGCGCCACATTCAGCAGGTTGCTGCTCACAAAAAAGTTTTCCGAAGCGATCGAGAAAAATACCATCAGCGCCAGCAAGACGATAAAGATCCCGAATCGTTTCCCGATATCAGCCGCAATGCTGCCCGCCGTTTTCTTTGATTCTGTGTTTTTCATAATTCTGTTCCCGTTTCTAATTAACTCTGCGAGGCAAAGCCCATAATGGTTTCCTGATCAAAATCTTTTCTTTCCAGCTCGCCGGAAATCCGCCCTTCCTGCAGAACAATGATGCGGTCGGACATGCCCATGACCTCTTCCATTTCGGAGGAAATCATCAGCACCGCCTTGCCCGATTCGACCAGGCTGTTGACCAGCGTATAAATTTCCGACTTCGCCCCCACGTCGATGCCGCGCGTCGGCTCATCGAAAATCACAAGCGTGGGTTCGGATGCCAGCCATTTGGCAATGATGACCTTCTGCTGGTTACCGCCGCTGAGGTTTTTGATCTTCTGCTCCAGCGTCGGCGTTTTGATCCGAATCGAATCCTTGTAATATTCGGCGATGCGCTTCTCCTCCTTCTTGTCGACCACAAAGAATTTGGAGATTCGCTCGAGGATCGACATGCTGATATTGCCTTTGATGTCGACCTCCAGCAGCGCGCCCTGCCGCTTCCGGTCCTCCGGCACCAACGCGATTCCGCAGTCGATGGCTTCGGTCGGGAGTTGGGGGTGAATTTCCTTCCCGTTGAGGACCACGCGTCCGGCGGTTCGCGACTTCACCCCGAACAGCAGCTCGGCCAGTTCGGTCCGGCCCGCGCCAATCAACCCGGCCAGCCCCAGCACTTCGCCTTTGCGGATTTGCAGGCTGATGTCGTGCACGCCGTTTCCGGAAAGGTTTTCCACCTCCAGCAGCACTTCATCAGAGATGCTGTGCTTGCGTTCCGGATAGGTTTCCGTCAGTTCGCGACCCACCATCAGCTTGACCAGGTCGTCAAGGTTCGTATCCGCCGTGTTCATCGTTTCAATCTTCTGCCCGTCCCGCAAAACCGTGATCCGGTCCGAGAGCCGGAAGATTTCTTCCATCCGATGCGAGATATAGACAATCGTCACGCCCGACGCCTTCAGCTTCTCAACCATCTTGTAGAGCGAATCCGCTTCGGCCTGGGTCAACGGAGCAGACGGTTCGTCCATGATCAGAATTCTGGCCCGTTGCGAAACCGCCTTGGCAATCTCGACGAGCTGCTGATAGCCGACCGTCAGGTTGGACACCAGCTCATACGGATCGATATCGATATCGAACTGGTGAAAGATCTCGGCGGCTTCCCTGGCCATGGCCTTCTTATCGATCATGACCCCCTTCTTGCGGATGGCCCGTCCAAGAAAGATATTTTCCGCCACGGAAAGTTCATCGACCAGGTTGAATTCCTGATAGATCACGGCAATGCCCATCTGCTCGGACAGCTTCGGATTCAGCGAGGAAAATTCCCGCCCCCGAATAACAATCTGGCCTTCTGTTGGGATAACGGCACCCGTGCAGGTTTTGATCAGGGTGGATTTCCCCGCGCCGTTCTCACCGACCAGCGCGTGGACCTCCCCTTTCACGACATCCAGGCTGACATCGTTCAATGCGACGACGCCCGGATATCGCTTGGTTATATTTTTCAGCTGCAGGAGAAACATCGGATCAGCCTTATTTAATGTAGTATTTGTCGACGTTCTCGATCGTCACCGGAATCAGCTTGCGGTAGACCCGCGCCGGCAGTTCTTCGCCCGCCGCCAGCTTGGCCACGAAACCATAGACGGTTGACGCAACATCCTGATCCGTTCCGGTCACAATCACACTCATGCGAACGGCTTCTCCGTCCTTAATGGCCTGAAGCTCCGGCTTGGTGGCATCCACCGCGAACACGCCGAAATCATCCGCCAGTTTGCCGGCCGCCTTGGCCGCTTCGTTGGCGCCCACGGAACCGCCGCCGCCGATGCAGGCCACCACCTTCACGTTCGGGTTGGACTGGAAGATGGTTTCCATCTTAGTGATGCCTTCATCTGGATTGATTGCGCTGGTTTCCGCAACAATCGTTGCTTCCGGCGCGAGTTTGGTGATGGCGTCGCGAATACCGTTGCCGCGCTGCAGCAAAATCGGCAGCTGCGGATAGTTAAGAATCGCCACCTCGGCTTTGCCGCCATGCTTCTCTTTAATAAAGGCGGCCGCAGAGCGGCCGACCTGCTGACCCAGATCATAGTTATCAATCAGCCAGCGCACATCCGCGTTTTCGAGGTCGTCATCCCACGCAATCACTTTCACGCCCTGAGCCATCGCCTCTTTACAGGCCGCTTCAACCCCCGCCGGATCGGCCGGGTGAACAATAATCACGTCCATGCCGCGGGCAACAAAGTTTTCGATCTGCATAATCTGCTTGGAGACATTGCTCTCGCAGGCGACATAACTCATTTTTGCGCCGTTGGCTCTGGCCTCTTTCTGAATAGCCTGACAGTAGCCCGACCAGGTCGGATTACTCAGGTCCTGAACGGTCATGCCGACCTTCACCCGGGCTTCACCGCCGTCGCCATTCCGGCCACAACCCACCAGGGCCAAACATGCTGCTACTGCCATCAGTCCCATTACTTTCGTTTTCATACTTTCCTCCATTACCTTTCTCATTTCTCTGCTCCTCCGTAATCCGAGCACCACGGCTCAGGGGTTGCACTTCCTCACCAGTTCCGCCGGCAGTTCCGGCGTTGCGCCTTTCTGCATGCAGACAAAGGTCGATACCTCATTTGCAAACAGGTTTACTTCGTCCAGGCTCCAGCCGTGCAGAAGCCCCATGCAGAATGCCGCATTGGCCGAATCGCCGGCGCCTACCGAATCCACAGCCAGGCCTTCGCAGCCCGGGAAATCGTCGAGTTCATTTTCGCCCAGCAGGATGCTTCCGTCCTTACCGCGGGTATAGGCGATGTACTTGAGGCTGTACTTGTCGCGCAGCGCCTTCAGCTGTCCCTCAACATCACCCTTAATGTCAAAATAGCCTGCAAGTACCGGCAGCTCCTCATCGCTGATTTTCAGCACGTTGGCCAGCTCGAGCGAGTCCGCAAGGATCTGCTTGGAATAGAACGACTGGCGCAGGTTCACGTCGCAGATTTTCAGGGCATGATCCGGCACGTTTTTCAGGAAAGAGCGGATGGTTCCGCGCGATTCCCCCGACCGTTGCGAAAGCGATCCAAAGCAGACCGCATCCAACCGCGCCGCGAGCTCCTTCAGGCTGTCCGGACACGGGATATGATCCCACGCCACATTTTCGTGAATCTGATAGGTTGGCTTGCCGGCCTCGTTCAGCACCACCTTGACCGTACCGGTCGGATAGGCGCCCGACTCCATCACATACCGCGTATCCACATCGATCTGCGCCAGCGTTTCCCGGATCAGCTCGCCCAGCGGGTCGGCGCCGACGCAGCTCACCGGATAGGCTTCCGCACCCAGCTGGTGCGTATGGTATGCAAAGTTGGCCGGCGCACCGCCGAGGCGTTTGTGGTTCGGGAACATATCCCAAAGCAGCTCTCCGATCCCGGCCACAGTAAATTTCTCGCTCATAACAATCTCCAAAACCTGTTGGTTCAATTCCTTTTCCTGATTCGATAATCACAGGCTCTCATGGATTGTTAGAATGTAAATGCTTTTGCCCACATTGTGATTGCATTTGGATTACATTATGTTTACATTTTTCACATGAAACACCGTAAACCCAGGTACTTGCAGATATATGACGAAATTAAGGTTTTGATCCGAAATCAGACCTATAAACCCGGCGATCTGTTGCCGACCGAAGAAGAACTGAGCAAAACCTACGGCACCTCGCGCCCCACCATCGCCAAGGCCCTGAAGCTGCTTGCCGATGAAAAGATGATCCGGCGCCGGGCCGGATTCGGCACCAAGGTTCTGCCCCCGAGCAAATCGTCCCTCACTGCGGGATTCCTGATTCCGCGGCTGCACGAGACTGAAATCTTCGAACCCATCTGCGCCAGCATCACCGAAACCGCCGGCATGGAAGCCATGCGTATCATCAGCCCGCCGGAGCTGGCGATCGAAACCGACCATCGCAAGCTTGCAGAAGCCCTCACCGACCAGTTCATCGACCAGAAAATTCACGGCGTATTTTTTACCCCGATCGAACACATCCCCGATCAGCAGAATTTTAACATCGAAATCATCAAGCGGCTCACCCGCAAAGGAATCCGGGTCGTCCTGCTCGACCGCGATGTCTACCCGTGGCCCAAGCAGACGCCCTACGACCTGATCGGGATCGACAATATTGAAGCCGGCTACATCACCGCCCGCCACCTCCTCGGCAATGGATGCCGCCGACTGGCCTTTGTTTCCGAGCCCAACCCGGCGATGACCGTCCATCTGCGCCGCATCGGCAGTCATGAAGCCCTCACCCAAAGCGGTCAACCCGCCGAAAACCTGCTGGATATCCAATTCCTGCCCGATGCCCCCGAAAAAACCGCGAACCTGCTGCTGGCAAAGAAAACCGAAGGCATCATCTGCGCCAACGATGCCACGGCGGCCCCGCTGCTGCGCGCCCTGCTCGACCTCGGCGCCGATATTCCGCACAAACTTCAGGTCTGCGGCTTTGACGACGTAAAATACGCCTCCCTGCTCAGCGTTCCGTTGACCAGCTATCGCCAGCCCTGCAAAGACATCGGCAAGGCCGCGGCGCAGGTCATGATCAACCGGATAAAATATCCCGACAGCCCCGCCCTGCGCATTACCCTCAAAGGACAGCTCGTCATCCGCAACTCCTCCTGCGGCCCCATCGGCTGACCTCCCCGACATCGGCCGCTAAATGTCTGGCCGAATTTTCGCGGGACCTGTATTTTATTGACGTAATGTTGTTAACGGAATCCGCGCGGAGGCCCATGGAATGAGCGCAGAAACAGGCAAGGATCGTGCCCGGAAGGTTCAGCAACTGGGCCGTTTCCTAAGCGGCATGGTAATGCCCAACATCGGCGCCTTTATTGCCTGGGGCCTGCTGAGCGCACTGTTCATTCCCGCCGGATGGTTTCCCAATACAACCCTCGCCCGCCTGGTCGACCCCATGGTTCGCTACCTGCTGCCGCTTCTGATCGGTTATACCGGCGGCGAAATGGTCTACGGTCACCGTGGCGGCGTCATTGGAGCCGTGGCCACCACGGGGATGATTGTCGGAACATCGGTCCCCATGTTTCTCGGCGGAATGGTGATAGGTCCATTCGCCGGCTGGATCATTAAAAAGCTTGATGCGCTCGTTGATAAACACATCCCGACCGGCTTTGAAATGCTCGTGCATAATTTTTCCGCCGGAATCATCGGCGGCGCATTGGCTGTCGGTGCCGGCATCGGCATCGGTCCGCTGGTTGAATTTTTTACGCATCAGCTGGGCCTGCTCGTCGAACGCATCGTGGCGCTGGGAGCTCTGCCCATCGCCTCCCTGTTCATTGAACCGGCCAAGGTCCTGTTCCTGAACAATGCCGTCAATCATGGCGTGCTGAGTCCGCTCGGCATCGAACAGGCCACCGAAACCGGCAAATCCATCCTCTTCCTGCTCGAAACCAATCCCGGTCCCGGACTCGGCATCCTGCTGACCTACCTGGTCTTCACCAAAGGAGTGGCCCGGCACTCGGCCCCCGGCGCCATGCTGATTCATTTTTTCGGCGGCATCCATGAAATCTATTTTCCCTATATCCTGATGCAGCCGAAACTGCTGCTGGCCGTCATTGCCGGCGGCGCCTCGGGCGTGGCCGTCTTTTCCACCCTGAGCGCCGGACTCGTAGCGATCCCCTCTCCCGGAAGTATCGTGGCCCTAATCGCCATGACGCCGCGCGGCGAGCTGCTTCCGGTTCTGGCCGGAGTGGTTGTTTCAACCCTTACCACCTTTGCGGTCGGCGCGTTGATTATCGACCGGAAAGTCGGCGAACACGAAGAAGAGCTGTCGCGCGCCCGGGAAAAAACGGTCTCGCTGAAACAGCTCAGCAGCCGGATCGGCTACGATCGCATCCCCGAAACCCTCACCAACCTGTCCGCCGTCAAATGCATCGCCGTGGCCTGCGACGGCGGCATGGGCTCGAGTGCCATGGGAGCCGGCAAACTCCGGGCCGCGCTGGCAAAAGAAGAGACTGAGATGAAGGTTATCAGCACGGCCATTGATCAGCTGACCAATCAGGTCGATCTGGTCATCACCCACAAGAACCTTACCGAACGGGCCGTCCAACGGCTGCCGGGTGCAGTGCACATTGCGATATCCGACTTTATGAACACCCCGGTTTTCCGGGAGCTGGCCCAGCGGCTGGCCGCTGAAAAAGCGGAAGCCGCCCCCGCCGAATCGGAGAAGCCGCCGGTACTGCGACCCGAAAATATCCGGCTCGGCCTCCAATCCATGGCCCGCGAAGAAGCCATCTGCCTCGCCGGTCAAATCCTGATCGACGGCGGCTATGTGAATGACGACTACATCGATGCCATGCTCGAACGTGAACGCGAGCTTTCCACCTACCTCGGCCACGGCGTCGCCATTCCGCACGGCGGCGGCGAAGCGAAGAAACGGATCAAATATTCCGGCATCAGCATCCTGCAATTCCCCGATGGAGTCGACTTTGACGGTGAAACCGCCTACATCGTCGTCGGCATCGCCGGGCGCGAAAACGAGCATCTGAAAATTCTCTCCGGCCTCGCCAAAATCATCGAAGACGACGAACTGATGAACCGTCTGCGCGCGGTCGCCGACCGCAACGTGGTTTTTAATCAGTTTTCCAGCTCTACCGGCGCAGCGAAATAATTGAAAAACCACCCTGCCTTCGGAAACAAAACCGTTAATGGACGCGAATAAACGCTAATCACGAATAGGTTGTAAAATTAATCGGCTCACCTGCGAAAGTGACACAATTCTCCCTTAAGAGCCCGGTTGGAGCGGCGATTTTATTGGGCATTCATTTTCATTAACGGTTCGTTCATCTCCGTTTTCGGCTTACTCGCCCAGGGAGCCGAGTTCTTCGGCAACGTCCACGGCAATGCGCTGCTGTTCGTACTCGGTCTCTGCGGTCAGCAGAGCCGTATCGAGAATCCGCCCGCGAATGGCCATAAGGTCGCGCAACTGTTCCATCGGCAGGTTGTTCATCTGCCCAAGGTCGGCTTCCACTTTTTCAAGCAGAGGCAGAACGAGCCGCCGGCGTTTTGCGGCCAGCTCGCCAAAGGCGTCCGAAGCCTGCAGCAATGTCAGCAGCCGCTCCTTTGTCGTTTGCCGGTACAGATCCATGGCGGCAACCGCCAGCGCCCGCTCCTGCTGATACAGCGCAACGTCAGGATTCCGGGTTCCCCAAGGCAGGACGAAGGCCGCCGAGATGCCCCAGGTTTCTCCTCCGCCGCCATCATGATTTACCTGATATTCGGGCTGAACATGTTTCAAGCGGAAACCTTCCTGCGCCCGCGCTACTTCTTCAGCAACGTTCAGGCTCTGCACCTGAACCCCCATCAAGCGGTAATCCGCCCGGTTGGCCAAGGCCTGCTCAACCAGCACGTTAAGCCCGGATTGCGCCGGCGGCGCAATGACCGCCCGCTGCGCCAAAAGGTCCAGGTCCGCCGCGTTTCCCAGCACCAGCTTCAGCTGGCGGGAAATCTCGACCAACTCCATCTCCACCTTTTCACGATCATTCAGCAGCCCCAGATAAAGGCTGTAGAGCCTGGTCCGGTCAGCGCCGGCCAGCTGATGCTGCTCAACAGCGTGGTCAGCCTGCTCCAGCCACGGTTCGAGGTAGTCCTGCTCCGCCGCGTAGAGATCCAGCTGCGTGCGGCAGAGGCGGTACGTGCAGAAATCGCGATAGACGGCCAACAGCTGCTGCCACTCCAGCGCGGCGACACGCAGCTGTTCCGACTGCGCAACCAGCACCAGCTGTTCGCGCAGCTTTTCCCTGCCCCAGCGATCCGGCAGGCAAATGCGCAAAGCGAGCCGGACATCGTCTTGCGATACGCCCGGACGCAGTTCCAGGCTCAAACCCGACCGATTGCGCGCCTGAACCGCCGCCTGTTCCGCCGCGGTCGATTCCTCCAGCAGCGCACGCTCGGAGCGGTTGCGAACAGCAGTATTCAACTCCGCTTCCCCGGCGGAAGCAAGCCTGACCGACAGCAGGCATACTGCGAGTGCGGAAATGATTTTACTGTGCTTCATCGTTTCCCCACCCATTGGTCAACAATTGAAATATCGGGCACCACAACCACCCGTTCGCCGGGAACCAGCTCCACGCCGTCATCCAGCTCAATCACCAGCCGGCGGCCGCGCAGAATCTGATCGCCGAAGCCGGTAAAGACCGGCAGCTTGCGGATGTCGGCGGTCACCGTCTTGACGGTTCCCATGTGGATGTCGCGGCTGGTGGATGTAATCACCCGGCACTTTTCGCCTTCCTCAATGGCGCCGCGCTGTTCTTCGGGCATAAAGGCGATGATGCGCGAAGTGGAGACGTTGCTGATTCGCAGCACGGGGTCGCCGGTTTCCACCACATCGCCGGGCAGGTGCAGCACTTCAGCCACCACGCCGGCGGTGGTTGCCACCAAGCGGCACTGCTCCTCCTGGAGCAGGCGCAGTTCCTCGGATTTAAACAGGTCCACTTCGGACTGCGCGGCTTCCAGCCGGGTTTCGAGTTTTGCAATGAGATCGGGATAGAGCGCCAACACCTTGCGCTTGGCATCGACCTGCGGCTGCAGATCCTCCATGTCCTGTTCGAGCAGCAGGTTTTTCTCCCGCAATTCCTGCGAGCGCATCCAGCGGCTTTCCAGCGCCTGAAGCTCGGCCGCCGTCCGGGCTTGCTCAAGCTTCAGGTTTTCCACATCGCAGCCGATGGCATGGACTTTGTCGCGCGTTTTCATCAGCGAGGCCTGATCCATCAGCATCTCCGTCGCCAGCGAGGCATTGTCGATTTCGCCGAGCAGCTGCCCCGCATGGACCGCCTCGCCCATGTTGACCAGCACCGATTTCAGGCGGCCGTCTTCAATCGGCGCCACATATTCATAGGTGCGTTCCGCCACCCCGTGAAAGCGGATCCGGTGCAGGCCGCCCGGCAGCAGGAACAGCACCGCGACGGCAGCCCCCAGCCAGACAATCCACGGCCAGCCGCTGAACAGCTGGCGGATAATATGACGGCGACGGTGACGAAGAGCGGGTCGTTTGAATTTTTTTTCAGTCATAAACGTTCTCCGCTTTACAGTTCCACCGTGGTGCGCTGCATCACCAGATTGACTTCCGCAATGGTATCGAGCGCTTCGAGTTTTTTGACGATGTCCACCTGATAGGAAGGATCGATGAGCCGCACCTGATAGGAATATTCCAGCAGATCGCCCTGCACTGCTTCGCGCATCGCCAGCAGCATATAGGCGGAACAGCACTCCGCCATCACGGTATCCACGGCTTCGCGCGCGGAATCGTTATCGGCCTCAACCAGGAAGCGGAGCATCGCTTCATAGCGGCGGCGCGTGGCGAACGGCGCCCAGTGCAGCAGCGCAATCACCGAACTGAGCAGCAGGCAGCCGGTCACCGCCACGGCAAACATGCCCGCGCCGCAGGCGATGCCGAGCCCGAGCGCGGCAAACAGAAACATCATATCGCGCGGATCGCGCACCACCGTGCGGAAACGGATCAGCGAAAGAGCGCCGAGCACCCCCACCCCGCGTGCAATGCTGTCGCCCATCGACATCATCACCATGCAGGTGATCATGCCGCCGAGAATCAGCGTGTGCACAAACGAGCGCGAATAGGAGAGCGACTGAAACGTCAGCTGGTAGAGTTTGGCAATCACCGAGCAGAGCACGAAGCTCAGCAGCAGCGCCGAGATGACATGTTGAAGGCTCAGGCTCTGGGCACTGCCCGCCGCAGCCAAAATATCTGTAAATCCGTTCATTTATAATTCTCCTCAGGTTAAAATAAATTCATCCGCGAACGGGGCCTCGCCCTGTCCGGTTAAAACATTTTCCATCCAGATGGCGGTGGAATATTTGCAGTTGCCGCAGCGGATCAGATCAAACTCCTGCACCAGCTCCACCATCCAAAGCGGCACCTGCTCGGTGCATTTGATTTCCAGCACCAGCGAGGATTCGCGCTGATTGCGCACCAGCCCGCTGTCCATGGAAATAAAGCGGCCGTTGGCGCCCCAGTCATACATATCCTGGACGGGCTGATAGCATAGCTGGGAATCAAAGGTGATCCGTGCATACTGCTCGTATATGCCCGTGAACGCTTCGCGCGAATAGCGGACATAGACCAGCGGCTTCGCATCAATCTCATCGCTCAGCCGGACAAATTCGCGGAACGCCTCGCGCTCTTTGACGGATTTCAGATTCAACTCTTTCGGCTGCTTTTTCAACACCCTCGGTTTCCATTCCGCGAACGGGATGCAGGCGCGCGACTTGATGACCCGCTCAAAATATTTCCGCTTAATCTCGAGAAAGACCGGCGCCTCGCCCGGCGGATTGCCGTAGGTGCGCACCCGCAGCTTAAAGCGGTGCGACGCTTCCCACTCCTTGGCGCGGTGCAGCGACATTGCATCGTTATCCATTTGCAGGGTGTTGATCGTGTAACTTCCGCCAGCCGCCGCACAATGTTTGTCCATCCTGCAATACGGACGAATGAACTCCTTGATCGGCTCCACCAACTGGCGCGGAATAATATATTTTGCCTCGAAGCGATCGAGCTCCGTGGAAAAATCTGCTCCTTCAGGCCCCTTACTCATCATCCACCCGAATCTGATAATAACGGCATTCCGCCGCGTCCACTTCAGCGGTAAAGGTATTCAGCGGCGGCGTCGCGGAAATCGCCGAATTGGTACAGATGAATTCCCCGGCGATCAAATTGGTGCAGATCCACAGCGAATAGGTTTTCCCGGTGGCGCTCGACCACGAGAAGACAAAGCCGTCAGACGCCTCGGTCGATTTAAACTCAAAAACAGATCCCGCATCCGTCGGGTCGGTTTCGGCGACATACTCTTCATAGTTGGAGGCGCCGTCGTTGTCCCAATCGTCGTCGGCGCCGCCGTTCACCGCATCGGCGGACCCGAAGTAGGCTTCCTCCCAGCTGTCGGGCATGCCGTCAGCGTCGGCGTCGCTGGAGGTGAGCTCAACCGTTCCGGGCGACGGAGTGGCATTGGCGCTCCAGTTCGCGGCATCGTTCGGATAGAGCGCCGCATCCGTGCGCTCCAGGGATGAGCCCAGCCCATCGGCATCCGTCGGCCACGGAGCGGCATCGTTATACTCGACCAGCTCAACCAGAATATAGGGCACCTCGCCGGTCAGCTCTTCCAGGTCGCCCGGGCGGGTCAGCTCCAGATCCTCGCCGTCATTGTTGAGCTTGCCGTCATAAGGACCGAGCACAGTCACGCCGGCATCCACCGAATAACAGTTACGGAAGGCCGCCGCATTGGTTTCGGAAATGATCAGGCACTCGCCCGCGGAAAGCGTCAGCCCTTCCGGGAAGGTAAACTCCACCGCTCCGTCCAGTTTCCAGGTGTTGGTCGTGTAGGTGGAATGATAGAGCGCGACATCGGACGACGAAGCATTGCAGAGTTCGATATATTCAAACGCATTGCTGTCGGCCGGATGATACATGATTTCGGTGATGACCATGTCGCCGATCAGCGGATAGGCATTGGTCGCACCAACCGTTTGCGAACTCTGGGCGGTAAAGTCGACGGTGCCGTCGCTCTTGACATGCCGCCCGAAGGTAACGTCGCGCTCGGCGGCGCCAAAACTTACCGCCGTGCGGTAGCCGGTCAGCTCGCCGTCCGCGCCGGACGAGAGATAGATTTCCTCGCCCAGTTCGCTGAGCGCGAAGCCGTTGGTGCCGGCCGCCGTGGGTCCGAAATGACTGTATTCGGTCAGCACCAGATATTCGCCGGGACCGATCGAGTCGAGGCCGCTCAGCTCAACCTTGTCCAGATCGTCCTCGTCGTCGCTCAGGAACCAGCCGTTGATGTCCAGCGTGTTGGTCGAGGCGTTGTAGAGCTCAACCCAGTCGCCGGGCGTATCGTCATCCTGATGCGTTAGCGCTTCGTTAATCACCAGATCGTTCGGATTCAGGAAATCTTCCGCGGCATAGCCCGGCGTTCCGCCGCTGTAGGCGCTGGCGCGCCATGAGCCGCTATCGCTCCAGGTGTTGGTTTCCGCGTATGGATCGATCAGCGTCAGCGAATAGCCGTCGCCGTCGGTGATGTCGTACCAGCTGTCGTTATACTCAAAGTCGAGGATGGTATTGCCAAGGCCGTCGGTCAGCAGCAGCTCCTCGCCGCCGTTGTCGAGCGCGCCGGTGGCGATGAAGAATTTGCCGTGATAGGTTCCGGCGATGTTAATCGACGCCCAGTTGGAATAGCGGTTGGTGAACGCGTCATAGTCGTTGACCAAGACGGCAGATTCTCCGGGAGCGAGCGCGGCGGTGTCGCCGGCGGTGAAATCAAAATGAATCCCGTCGGCAAACTCGGTGCCCGCCAGACCAATCGTTTCCGCGCCGGCATTGAACAGCTCAATAAATTCGGGGTCCGAATCGGCCGGGTTATACATAATTTCGGTGACGCGTAGCGGGGACTCCTCGTTCAACACAAAGGTCGCTTTAGTCAGCGCACTCCACTCGCCACCGCTCAAGACACGCGCTTTCACCTGTGTGGATTTTTCCAGCGTGATCGCCGAGCTGTACGCGGTGCCGGCGACCTCGCCGCCCACCGCGCGCGGATCGGAACCGTCGGTGGTGTAGTAGATGGTGCCGCTGCCGGAAAGGCTCAGCGAGAAGCCGGAATCGATGCTGCCGCCGTGCTGACTGAACTCCGGCGCATCCACGGAAGGATACCAGCCCTGCGATTCGATCTGTCCCAACACAATCGCCGGCCGCTGTGCCATGTAGGTATCGGTCAGCCAGTCGGCCCACGTCAGCCAGTCGTCGTTACGGGTACGAGGCGAGGTCGACTTGCTGTCGCCCCAGCGGGCGGACTCGGCAACGACCGCGGAATAGATTTCAGCCTTGCGAATTTCCATGCGCTCGGCGCAGACATCGGCCGTCAGCATGCCGCCATTGAAGAAATGCTCATGCACATGGTCGGCAAAGCGTAGCGCATATTCATCGTTTTCCATCAGCTTCAGATGCAGCCACCACGGCGTGAAATAGTCTGCATAGTTAAAAGACGAGCTGAGCGACTGGCTAAAGCGGTTGTGGCTGACCCCCATGGAAATTTCCAGCGAATGCTCGTTATCGTGCGCCACAAACTTGAAGCCGTCGGGATTGGCATTGTTATAAATGGCATTGAGGTTACGCGGCATGGACCCCGAGTGCGGTGGCCCGATCGGTGAATCGCGGTTGGCCGTAAAATAAATCAGCAGCATATAGTCGATCACATTATCGACATCGAGCAACCGGGTGTAGGAGCTGTTTTCGGTGCCGTCGGCATTCATGCCCTGCGCCGCAAAATAGGCGGAGTCGGAACTGAAGCCGGAGCTGGCGGCCGACCACAGCGAATCATACGCATCGCGCGTGCCGTCCACCGCATACATATCGCCGGTATCGGCATCGGCCTTGACGGCATCGAAGTCATCATCATCGTCGCCATAATAGGACTCGGCAAAGTCCGCGTTGCAGCGCTCTTCGGTCTGGTAGAGGCCCCAGTACATGCCGTTGATGTAGAGGTGATAATATTCGCCGCGCGTGTAGGGCTGATCCATATCGCGATGAGTGTCGCGCGTGAAAATGTCATAAAGCCAGGTGGCATACTGCGGCGTCTGATGCGCCCAGGAAAAGTTCTGGCCGGTGCGCAGATCCATGCGCTTAAAGCTGTCGGCGCCCTCATCGCCAAACAGTTCATAGTTGAGACGCGCGGTGCCGTATTCCGAGCGGAAAAACAAACGGAAGGAATGTTTCGGGTTGCTCGATGTCGTACTGGAGGCGCCGCGGATGCGGATACCGCCGTTAATCTGAAAGCCGTCGGTGCCGTCCGGATTGATCAATTCAACCGACGTTTCGCGTTCCCAGTCCGCGCCGGCGTCCGGATCATGGTCCTCATCCGCATTCACATAAATGCCGGTCGAGGCATCAAAGAGATTGTCGGGATCGGTGACGATCGAGATGGACGGAATGGCCCGCAGGGCGGTTTCCATCTCGCCGGAATAGGTGGTGCTCTGCGTAACATCCGTATCCATTCCATAGTCAAAGCCATGGCCGTTGACCGAGCCCGACGGAAAGGCGGGATCGAGTCCGCTGACATCAGAGCCCTGCGCAATAATGTCGTCGAGGAAAATATAGGTCTGCGAGTCGATATCGCTCGACTGATATCCACTCTTGGTCGCAACCGCGCGCAGCACCGTGGTTTTGCTGATGGTGATCGGGCCCGTATAGAGCGTGCCGTTACTCGCGGACGGCTCGGTGGCATCGGTGGTGTAATAAATTTCCGCGTCCTCGGTGGCGCAGGTGATTTCGACATTGGTTGACGCGCTGAAGAAGCCGCGGTCGACGCTGAACTTGGTGTCATCAACATAGCCGAGGACGCCGGCCACATTATCGGCGCCGGGCGTCGGCGTGTTGAGATAAACAGCGGTGTTCGTGTAAATCTGCCCCACGCTGACACCATTCAGCACCGGCATAATCACAAAATCTGAATCACTTGCCGACACATTCAGACCATGGATCGCCAGAACATTTCCACCGGTCTGCAGATAATTCCCGGCCTTCAGCAGGGTATAATCCGCATAGGTCGTGCCGGCATTCCCGGCCGTGGCCACGGACTGATAGGAAAGCGATGCGGGCGCGTTGGCCGACGCCACTTCCGTGCCGTTGATGTAGGCGACAAAGCCGTCGTCATATTTCATCCGCAGGGCCAGCTGTGAGATGTTGTCTGAACTGCCGACCGTGAAATCCACACGAATGTAGGTGGAGGCCGTTGCCCCCTGCATACTGGACACATCCAGACTGATGATGTCGTCATAGACGGCCTCCTCCGGCTCCCAGCCCCGCGGCGGGCGACCTGGACCAGACCATGAGGTTTCAACATCCTCAAAGCCGACCCCGGTCGTACCGGAATTCCAGCCCGAATCGTCAAAGCTGACTGTATTCCAACTGGCCGACGGCTCCGAGGTTCCGACAAAGGCCGAGGCATCCTCGCCTTCGGCGATCAGATAGGAAGTACCGGAATCCTGGTCCAGGCCGTAGGAGACATCATCATCCTGCGCCGGATAATCGACAAAGGAACTGGCAATCGTTATGCCGTCCGATTCCGTCAGGATGACGTTTTCGCCGCTGCCGCTGAGTTTAAAGGTGGTATGCAGATAGCCGAGGCTGTCGGTATAAGCGACCGTATCCTGCCCCGAGGCGAAGATCACGAGAAACTCACCCGGCGCGATGCTCTTAGACGGAAAGGTCCACTGGATCAGATTGTTGGTGTCATCACTAAGATACCAGCCGGTTAGGTCAACCGCGCTGTCGCCCATATTGTAGAGTTCAATCCAGTCCGAATAGTTGCCGTCGCCATCGATTAGCGTTTCATCATTCTTCGCCATGAACTCGCTGATGACCACCTGGGCTGCACTTTCGAACACAGCTCCCCCAAAAGCCGCCACGAAAAATACAACACCTATAAAGCGTCTCAACACGCCCTTTTTCATTGCCTGTTTATTTGCCATGCCAATCACCTGAACCTGCCCTCCCTTAATTGTTAGCAAGTGGTTAGCAAAGCTTACATTAAGACAACATTAAGCTGTTTTTGCCAGATAAAAAGAATCCGGCCACCCCTTGGGGAATGGCCGGATGATCATGATATCACGCCGAAAGATCCCGCTTGCAGATATCGACTATCCCTTGATCGGATGCTTGAGCAGCTCCATATTTCCGTCGGTACCCTGGCGGATTTTGATCCAGCAGAGCCAGTCGTTGTCGTTCGACTCGGGGAAATCCTCGCGATAGTGGCTGCCGCGGCTCTCTTTTCGCTCGAGCGATGCGCGCAGCTTCATCTCGGCATTGAGCACCATGTTGGCCGTCTCGTGGCACTGCCGCAGTTCATGCAGGTCATCCGCCTTGAGCAGCGGTACCTGGTGGTCGCGCAGATATTCCACATAGGTCAGCGCGGCCAGCATCCGCGCCTCGCTTTTCACATAGAGGATAAAGTTAGGAATCATAATACCCTGCAGCGTCTGCGTGACCCACTGGGGAGAAAATCCCTGATCGCGCAGGTACGGGGCATAGATCTCCGTATTGATCTTTTTCAGCACACTTTCCGCCGTCTTCACCGCAACAACACCCTTCACATATTCCGCCGCGGTTTTACCGGCCAGCGCACCCTGCGCGGCGGAACCCGCCAGCGAAGAGCCGACCTGCGTGTAAATACCGCCATTCTGCATCGAACCGAGCGAGTCGCCGGCGGCGTAGAGCCCGGGAATATTTGTTGAACATTTATCGTCCTGCGGGAACAGACCTTCCGCCTTATGCTGCGACATACCGGCCGACACACCGCCGATCACGATCGGCCCCTTGCCCCCGGCACCGCCCGGAGGCGGGCCGCCCTTGCCTCCTCCGGGCCCTTCGCCGGGAGGACCTCCACCCGGACCACTGCTCCCACCGGGACCGCCAGCCATTCTATCACCGCCGGGCGGCGGACCGCGGTGATCACCGCCGGGACCACTCTTACCGCCAGGACCGCTTTTGCCGCCGGGGCCGCCACCGCCGCCGGGCGGTCCCATCCTGCCGCCGGAAGAGGGCCCGCTCTTCTCCACCTCGATGTTTTGCTCAACACCGAGCATGCCGCGAATCTCCTCGGTATTGGAGGCCGTGGTCTTAGGCAGTCCTTCCAGGCCAAAATTGGTTCCGCCATGTCCATCCACCCACTCCTTACCGGTAATTTCCGCGCCGATGCGATAGGCCATGGCGTCGCCGTCGGATGTGAGCGATCCAATCTGCCAGCCGGTCGGCTTAAAGCCGCTCGCGCCGGTGCAGAGGATCACGCTCTTGGCATGAATCGCGATTGACTCATTCTTATCTAGAAACAGGCCCACTGCCCCGACCACACGTTCGCCATCCTTCAGCAGCTTCGTCAGAGTCACGCGTTCAATGACCGGAATGTTCCGTTCCTGGAGCGGAAAGTTCATGGCTTTGGCATAGCAGGCTTCCTCAAAGAATCCCCATGACTCCAGCTCGTCAACCACCGCCGCGGATTGATCGAGCAACAGCTCGGTGTAGACCGGATTATTCATCTGTTCCGCCGCTTCGGCGGTTTGTTTGAGATATTCCGCTTTGCCCATCCCATCTTTTTCGTCGAAGCGGAAGATGCCGCGGGCAAACGGCGTCTGGCCGGAGCGCCCGACCGCGCCTTTGTCCACCAGCAGCACCTTGGCGCCGGCATCGTGCGCCTTGACCGCCGCGAAGACGCCGGCCATACCGCCGCCGACCACCAGCACCTCGGTGCTGAGCTGGTTCATTTTCCCTTCCACCGCTTTTTCCTTCTGGGTCGAAGGACCGCGTCCACCCGGCGGCATTGCCGGACGGCCTCCGTCAGACTTGGGTTTCTGGTTGGCAACGGCCGCGGCGCTGATCACCGCGCAGGAACCGCCAACAGCTCCCATAAAGCCCCGGCGTTTAAATTTGGAATTAAGCGGATTCATGAGCAACTCCCCGAGTGGGTTTAATAAACAGTTTCAGGTACGACAGCAGCAGCGTCGCAACGGCCCCACCGGCCAGCACCATCCAGAAGACCGACATGGCCAAATTGCTGTGACGTCCGACCGAGATAACGTGCCAGGTGGCCAGTACGGTGAACGCCATGGAAAGCATGCCATGAAGATAGCGGAACAGTTTGGCCGAAAAGATTTTTCGAATGAAGGCCAATACCACGAGAATAATCATCAGCACCCAGGCCATGATGCCGGTCAGCATCAGCGGGGACTTGAGCATCAGCATCAGGTTATAAATCGGATCAGACTCCACCGCCCAGAAGCGGCGGGCAATCATCAGCAGCGGATGAACCAGAAAAACAAGACCGGCGGCATAGCCGATATATTTGTGCCAGCGCAGGGTGCTGGAAAATTTCATATTCACGGCATCCTTCGGCATCAGGCGCGACAGCCAGAACAGCCCGAGCATCAGCCCGAATGCGGCCAGACTGACCAGCAGTCCCCACTGCTGAAAATCGGAGCGGGTCGGCACATCCTGTGCGATCGCCAGAAAGAGCGGCGCAGCTGCAAAGAACAGGAGAAACAGCGGCATAAAGATCCATTTATTCATCAGCTCAGCCCCAGGCGGTTATGGACGGAATCACTCTTCCGCTCGAAACGGCGATGGCATCAACCGGGCAGTACTGCTGGCACAGGTAACAGACCTGGCAATCCTGCTGGTAACGGATTTCCGCCTTACCCGTTTTTTCATTTATCCGCAATACATCGGTCGGACAGGTTGGAACGCATGTTCCGCATCCGATACATCCATCGATTCGATCAATCGCCATTTTTTACTCCAATCTTCACTTCAGTAAATTGGCTGCCCGGAGGGCCGGGGGGACGGGAGGGTGGCACCTCCGGACAGCCGGTGTTGCTGTGGAATCGCTTAGCGGCGGCCGCGCTGCCCCTGCGACGGACCGGAAGGCGCTTCGGACTCGCTCAGATAGCCGTCGCCGTCTTTATCGAGTTGGGTAAAGAGGTTTGCCGGACCGTCAAACTCGTCGCTGGAAACTTTGCTGTCGCCATCTTTGTCCAGCCGCTTCACAAAATCGGCCCCCGACTCAGCACCGCCGCGTTGGCCCTTCTGACCGCCGCGCTGCTGTCTCTGCTGGTTGCCGCGCTGCCCCTGCTGCGGCGGAGCGGTGGGTGCTTCGGACTCGCTCAGATAGCCGTCGCCATCCGCATCGAATTGAGAAAAGTGCTCGGAAGGACCGTCGAATTCGCTCTGCGAAACCTTGCCGTCGCCGTCTTTGTCCAGCCGCTTCACAAAATCAGCACCGGACTGGCCGCTGCCGCGCTGTTGCCCGTTATTTTGCGCCATTGCGATTCCTGCCGTGAGCAGAAGAGCCATCATTGCCTGCGTCTTCATCTTGTTTCTCCTTGTTTGTGTTTAACTACGGGGTTCCATTCAACGCTTCTTGTAATATTGCGGGGATGTGCGACCTCCCGGACGCGTAGGGTGCCATCCGGCGCCTTCATCGAAACTTTCACCCAGATGCCTTTGAGCTCCCCTTCGAGATCAATCATCTCGCCCTCACCTTCCCCGCTCGCATTCCGGTTCAGGATCGTGACGCTTTCGGTCGGCAGGACTTTACGCAGACCGGCATCAAGCGCCGCAACGCTGAGGGTTCCCGACTGAACCTTTTTTTCGCAAACGGGGTGGTAAGAAGCCTGCTCTTTGCCGCCGCCCCGGGAATCCGGACCCTGCTGCCGCCCCTGCGACTCGAAACCGCTATTCTCGGCAACCGCACGCTCCTGCTCATAATAGATGCAGTAATCGATTTTCAGATTTTCCAGGGAAACGGAGCTGCGGTTGGAGATTTTGACGTCATAGCGATAACGGGCATACCGATCGGTCGCAAGCACCCCGCCTTCATCATTCTGACCGCCACCGGGGCCGCCGCCCCCGCCGCGACCGCCGCCCCCGCCGCCCCCCTGCGATCCGCGCGTCGATTCGTTGATCTTTTTCCAATTCCGAACTTCAACCCGGCTCAGCGTGATGGGAATACGGGGCGACATAAAGAGCGAGATTGGCTCCCACTGCCGGATATAGGCATGGTCTTCCGGAACAAATGCTCCGATATTGGCGGCAACAACTTTACCGTCCTCTCGCTCAATCTCAACCCGGCGGGATTTACCGTCATAGGAGACCATTTTGGCCTTGAGCTTACGCCCATCGGTTACGGTGAATTCATGGAACATTTCCGCGGCGGCGCCCGTCAGCGTGCATGAGGTTAAGATTGCCAAGAGTGCTTTCATTGCTTTCTCCTATCGTTAGTCTAGAAGCTAGCACGCCCTACCTTAAGGAAAGGTTAAGGCAGATTTTTTTTGAAAAAAAGCGACGAACGCTCGACGCAAGAAAAGGGAGACAAAAAAACACCCCCGGAGGCGACAAGCGCCTCCAAGGGTCGGGGCAGGGAGGAAGAAAAATCTAGTATCTTCGCCCACCGCCGGAAGGCGTGCCGGCCGCCGCTTCAGCTTCCGTAATAAATCCATCGCCGTTTTTGTCGAGCTGAGCAAAGTGCTCCGCCAGGCCCTCAAATTCGCGGGCCGAAACCTTGCCGTCACGATCCTTGTCGAGCCGCTTCATAAAGTCGGCGCCCGAAGCCTCTTTTCCGCCCCCCCGAACGGGGTCCATGGCAACCGGCACAGGCTGTCAGCAGAATTAAAACAGCTATTTGCTTAATCATCAGCATACTCCTTTCGGTCTGTTTGTTAACGAACGTCCGACAGGATGTCGTCCTAGCGAAAAAGCCTTTCTCGCTTTGCTCGGGTCCAATCGTTAGTGCGAAGGTCACAGATCGAATCTTAAGCCAACGTTAAGCCACTTTTTTCAGGAACCCGGCGGTCCGAAAAAACCGAAAAGCAAATCTTAACCCAATCTTAAGGTTCGCACTCGTATAAGGGTCGCATGTATTATCCGGGTTCAAGGAGATCGAGATGAAACTGCTGATTGTGGAAGACGAAGCCGACCTGCGCCAGGCCCTGACCATGTCGCTGAGCGATGAGGGCTATGCGATCGACACAGCCGAAGACGGTGAAGAAGGCCTGTATAAGGCGCTCAACTGGGACTACGACGTCATCCTGCTCGACATCATGATGCCTAGGATGGACGGCTGGGAGGTGCTCGGAAAACTGCGCAAGGAAAAGGACACGCCCGTCCTGATCCTTACAGCGCGCGGCGCCATCGATGACCGCGTCCGGGGACTTGACCTCGGCTCCGACGATTTTCTGGTTAAACCGTTCGACATGGACGAGCTGACAGCCCGGCTCCGCGCCCTCATCCGCCGTGCCGCCGGCAAGGCCACCACCCTCCTGTCGCACGACGGACTCGAACTCGACACCGCCAAGAAAAGCATTTGCGTCGAAGGCGAACCGGTGAAGCTGACCGCCCTCGAATTTACCCTCGTGCAATATCTGCTGATGCACCGCGGAACGGTCGTCAGCCGCACCGATCTCTATGAACATCTCTTCAACGAAGACTACGATTCGCTTTCCAACGTGCTCGACGTTCACGTCTGCAATGCCCGGCGCAAGCTTGGCGGCGGCTACATCAAGACCCGCCGCGGCCATGGCTATACCATAGGAGAATAGATGAAACCTCACCAATCCATCCGCTGGCTGCTGATGCTGTGGAATATGGCGCTGCTGGCCATCGTCCTGATTACACTGCTGTCGCTGCACTATCACCTGCAGCGCAAATCCCGGATCGCACAGATTGATACCGCGCTGCAGGATGCTTTAATGGAAACTCTCCCGCTTCTTTCCCGCCCGAAAAGCAACACACGCCTCCCGCAAAGCCGTCAGGGCCAACCCGGCATGGATGGCCCGCGCCGCCGGGATTTGCAAGGCCCGCGGGGAATGGGTGGTCCGCCTCATAGGAATTTCCAGGATCGTCAGCCGGAAATGGATGGCCCGCCGCAGGATTCCTCTTTGCAGGATGATGCCGCCAAGAAATTTCTGGAGAGCGTCGAAGACGAAGGCCTCTACATTGTCTCCTGGGATCCCGAAGGAACAAGGGCACACCAGTTTGGCAACGCTCCGGCTGTTCAGGCAGCGACCTATTCGGCCGCACGGCAGGAAAAGAATTATATTACACGAAATGAATTCCGCGAGCTCGTTACCCGCCATCCCTCAGGAACACTGGTTGTGATCGGACACTCAATGGAAGAGCTCAACCAGCAGCTGAAGCTGACCCGTGGCTACCTTATACTGGTCGGATGCTTTATCTTCCTGCTGGGCTACAGCGGCGGGCGCTGCATCATCGGCAAAGCCCTGCAGCCGATCCGCCAAATCAGCAAAACCGCCGACGAGATTGCCGACGGCGACCACAGCCGCAGAATCGAATTGTCCGCCGCCCCCGCGGAACTCTCCAGCCTGGCTCAAACCCTCAACGACTCGTTCGACTATCTTGACAGCGCCCTCGAAAACCAGAAACGCTTTTCGGCCGATGCCTCGCATGAGTTGCGCACGCCCATCGCCGTGGTCATGGCCCAGACTCAGGCCGCCCTGAAGCGCGACCGTTCGACGGAAGAATATAAAACCGTGCTCGCAGCCTGCCAACGGGCCGGCGAACGCATGAAAATTATGGCCGACAGCCTGCTGGACCTCACGCGCATCGACGGACACGAAATCGCATTAACGAAAGAAATGAAGGATCTCAACGAAGTGGTTTCCTTCGCCGCCTCCGATGCTGCCCATCTGTCAGAGCGCCATCCGGTTGAATTTCTGGCAGCGGATGAAACGTTCATGGCAAAAATTGACCAGCCCCGGCTTCATCAGGTTCTCATGAACCTGATGACGAACGCCATCCGGCATAACCCGGAAGGATGTGCCATCCACGTTTCGCTGAAGCAGGAGCGAGACGAGGCGGTCATCCGCGTTGCCGATAACGGCCTTGGAATTCCGCCCGAAGCCCTGCCCCACATTTTCGACCGCTTTTTCCGCGTCGACAAGTCCCGCTCACGCGAGCAGGGCGGCGCGGGGCTCGGACTGTCCATCGTCCGCAGTCTGGTTGAAGCACACGGCGGCAGCATCCAGGCCTCAAGCGTCGAGAGCGAAGGAGCCATTTTCACCATTCGGCTCCCCCGCTGATCCCGGCGGTTACACTGGAATGGTGGTTTTAAGAACCGTGGTGCCGCCGTCGGAGATTAAACGGTAGCGGCCCAGGTTGGCGGGAACCAGAACGGATTCCCCTTTGGCTACCGTTTCAACCTGTGCGTCGCCATAGGCCAGTTCAAAGCCGCCTTCGGCGGAAAAGAGGGCGTGAAAAGTCTGTCCGTCGGCATTTTGCTCCAGCTCACCATCGACGCTTAGTTCATCCAGCACGAAGAAATCGGACGTGCAGATATTGCGAACCGAAGCAGCGACCGCTGTCGGACAGCAGATCGGATCTTCCGCATCCTCAAAGTCAATCACCTGAAGCGCTTTGTCCACATGCAGCTCGCGCGGCTTTCCGTCGTTGCCCATGCGGCCCCAGTCATAGACGCGGTAGGTGGTGTTTGAGTTTTGCTGGATTTCCAGAATCAGGCATCCGGCGTCAATCGCGTGCACCCGGCCGCCCGGAACAAATGCCGCCCCGCCCTTTTCGGCCGGCACGGAACGTAGGATTTTTTCGAAGGATTCATTTTCCATCGCCTGGATAAAATCATCGCGGGTGGTTCCCGGCTCCAGGCCGCAATAGATCCGGGCCGGCTCATCATTCAGAAAATACCACATTTCGGTTTTAGGTTCGCCCTGCACCTCTTCGGCATTTCCATTGTTGGGATGAACCTGAACGCTGAGCGGCTGGGCCGCATCGATCAGTTTGATCAGCAGCGGAAAATCAGCACCCTCAACCTGCGAGCCCAGAATTTCAGCCGCGGCGAGCCCCAGCACTTCCGAAAGGGTTTGGCCGGCATGCTCCCCGTTAACGACTACGCTCTCGCCATCCGGGTGGGTGGAAATTTCCCAGGACTCGGCATAGATGCCGTCCGGCGCTTCGCGGTCAAACAGCGCCGGCAGCCGCGTGTTGCCCCAGGGATAATCTTTGTACACGGGTTTAAATTTCAGGGGATAGAGATTCATGTTCATTACCTTTTCTTGGTTACAGTTGCTAAGTTGAGATTACAAATTATTCGTCGGGATAGTTCAGGTTCCACTGCTCCCGCAGCGTATCCATGACCTGCATGATCGCCAGCGTTTTGGAGAGCGGATAAATGTCGCTTTCGGTTTTACCGGCGGCAAGGCATTCCATGACATGGGCGATTTCAAACTTAAAACCCTCCTCGTCCGGAAACCAGAATTCCTGAACTTCGGGCTCTTCGCCATGACGGCAGATTTCCAGCTCGCGCGCATGCAGGAAAAACGGCACCCGGATATACCCCTTCGATCCCATCACCATGCCCTCAAGCGGTGCGCAGTGCGTGAACGAAGAAGAGAGCTGGGCGTGCCGACCGCCTTCATATTCCAGCTGATAAAACGAGCGATCATCCACCTCCGTATCGCCGATAAAGGCATGGCCCTGAACCTGCGTCGGCACGGCACCGAAAACGATGTCGGCAAAGGAAATCGGATAGACTCCCAGGTCCAGCAGCGCACCGCCGGCGAGCTCCTTGTTGCGCAACCGGTGGGCGGCATCAAAATCAATGCCGCCGACACAAAAATCGGCCCGCACCGTCAGCACGTCGCCGATGACGCCGTCGGCCAGCAGCTCCTGCAGCTTGCGGATGGCCGGAAGAAAACGCGTCCACATCGCTTCCATCAAAAACAGCTTCTTTTCAGCCGCCAGCTCGATCAGCTCTTTCGCCTGCCGTGCACTGATCGTGATCGGTTTCTCGCAGAGCACATGCTTCCCATGTTCGAGGCAAAGCTTCACACATTCAAAATGAAAATTATGCGTGGTGGCCACATATAGCACGTCAACGGACGGATCGTTCACCAGCGACTCATAATCGGAATAGGCAACTTGGGCCTGATGCTTTTCAACATAGGTTTCGGCTTTCCCTGGCGAACGCGAGGCTCCCGCATATAATTCGCCCTCCGGCAATGCCGCCAAACTGGCGGCAAACTTGTTGGCGATTCCGCCGCATCCAATTACACCCCACCGAATTGTTTTCATATATCTTCCTCGTCGTTAAAAGAATCCCACAGAAACAGAAATTAAATTATTTCACCGTCATCAGATAAAAAATCAGGCTCATCAGATACCCGGTCAGACCGGTCAAGAGCAGAACCGTCGCGGCGCGATAATAGCGCGTACGCAGGTTGCGCTGCCGCAGATGCAGCAATAGCGTATGCTCGACATCGTCCGCCTTCCACATGGTCATCCACCGCAGGCGCAACGGCCCCGTCACCAGTGCCGTGACGGACAGCAGGACAAACGTCAGCCCAAATCCGATAAAGAACCGGCTCCAGCTATTCGATGCCGCCATGCGCGGGCCGGAAAAGCCGGTAATGGTCATACAGATCGTGGCCAGGCCCAGCAGCATCTGGGCGCGCGTCTGCAACAGCGAAAAGGCATCCCGCAGCAACGCGAACAGCTTCGGGTAGTCATCGGCGCCATGAATCTCCTTCAGGAATTTCAGTTCCTCTTCTGGACTCAGTTTTTTCAACATGGTGGTTAAGCCTCAGGTTACATTCGGGGATCGGCCGATGATTATATTTACAGGCCCGCGGCGGCTTTGAGCTGCGCCAGCGCTTCATCGGGAACGCGGAGCTGACCGAAGCCGGTGCCGAGTTTAAGATCGGGCGTGTTGGCGCCATGGAAGTCGGTTCCGCCGGTACAGACCAAACCCAGCTCTTTGGCCCAACCGGAAAAGCGCTCAATGTTTTCGGGATGGTGTTCGGCATAGTAGGCCTCGATACCGCCGAGTCCACGGGCGGCCAGACCCTTGACCAATCCCTTGAGCTGATCTTCAGGCATGTAGATGGTCGCCGGATGCGCCAGCACGGAAATACCGCCGGCCTGACGAATCAGGTCGATGCACTCCGCGGCAGTGTAGCGATAGCGTTCAGCATAGGCGGGCCGGCCTTTGGCAAGCAGCAGATCGAAGGCCGCCTTACGGCTCTTGACATGCCCCCGCTCCACCAGTGCCTCGGCAAAATGCGGCCGCCCCACGACATCCTTGCCAGCATGCTTTTCGACATCGCTCCACATCAGGACATAGCCCAGCTTATTGAGCTTTTTGAGAATCTCCATGTTGCGTTCTTCGCGTCCAACGCGCACGGTTTCGATTTTTTCGAGCAAGGCGGCACAGGTGTAGTCAATGAAGTAGCCCAGAATATGCATGGTTCCGCGCTCACATTCGGCGCTGAGCTCGATGCCGGGCACGGCTTCGACGGTTGAAGTTTTCGCGGCTTCGAGCAACGGGGCAATGCCGCCGACGGTGTCATGATCGGTCAGCGCCATCGCCGTCAGACCGCTTTGTTCGGCCAGGGCGAGCAGCTCGGCCGGGGAGTTGCTGCCGTCGGAATAGTTGGAATGTACATGCAGATCAATCACAGAAACGTCCTAATAGAAATCCCGCGCAGTATAGGGATGCGCCGACGGCTCGCCAATCTCTCATTCTGCAAAAGTATAAACGGTTCAAAACCCGGTCGTTTATCCCGCCCCGCCACCGCGCGGAATAGTCTAATTTTAGCCTTGCGGGCATTGGCCGCGACTCGTATATTCCGCCCCTTAATCAACCGGAAAGAGCCGGTTGGAAGCGAAGGCCACCTGACCTCGTGGTGGTCAAAGCGGATTGTTTAGAACTACTTAAACTATAGGAGAGGTAAAAAATGGCTGAGTCATTCACCAAGACTGTGTCTGTACAGGATCTGCTCGACGCGGGCCTGCACTTCGGTCACCAGACCAAACGTTGGAACCCGAAAATGAAGCGCTACATCCACGGCGCCAAGAACGGGATCTACATCATCGACCTGAACAAAACCCTTTCGCAGCTCGAGCTCGCGAAAACCTTCCTGAACGACGTCGTGATGCGCGGCGAAAAAGTGCTCTTCGTCGGCACCAAGAAGCAGTCGCGCGAAATCTTCAAGGAAGCAGCTGAAAGCACCAACCAGCCCTACGTCATCCACCGCTGGCTCGGCGGCATGCTGACCAACAACAAAACCATCCGCTCCTCCGTTGCCCGCATACGCGAGCTGCAGAAGATGGAAAAAGACGGCTCCATGGACAAGCTGCCGAAGAAGGAAGTTTCCGTTCTGCGCCGCGAACTCAACAAACTCGAGCGCAACCTGACCGGCATCGCCAACATGGAAAAGAAACCGGGCGCCCTCTTTGTGGTCGACCTCAAGCGCGAACGCCTCGCCCTCGCCGAAGCACAGCGCCTGAACATTCCGATCGTGGCTCTCGTGGACACCAATGCTGACCCGGACCTCGTGGACTACCCGATCCCGGGCAACGACGACTCGCTCCGCTCCATCGGCCTGATCGCCGAAGTTCTCGGCGAAACCATCAAAGCCGCTGACGCTGAATACACCGCCAAGGCCAAAGCGGAGCGTGAAGCCCGCGAAGCTGCTGAAGCTGAAGAGCGCGCAAAAGCTAAAGCCGCCCGCGAAGAGCGTCAGAAGAAAGAAGCCGAAGAGAAGAAGAAGCGCGAAGAAGTGCTGAAGAAGATCAAGGAGCAGAAAAAGAAAGCCGACGCCAAGAAGGCTGAAGAAGCTGCCAAAGAAGTGAAGGAAGAAGCACCGGCAACAGAAGAAGCCGCTGCCGAAGCTCCGGCCGCTGAAGAATCTGAAGAAAACAAAGACGCGTAATTTAGGAGAATCATAAAATGGCGAT
>CAZABK010000003.1:0-80814 GCA_964483355.1 uncultured Verrucomicrobiota bacterium
TAAACCGGAAAATGGGAAAGCCACGGAAAAGGTATTTTCCGTTCCGAAAATCGATACGTTCAAAGAAGACCTGAACCGTGCTGGAATTGAGTATGAAGATGAAAGAGGCCACCGCGCGGATTTCCATGCCCTGCGTAAGACCTTCGGAACGCTTATGCAGCTTACCGATGTTAATCAGCGGACGGCTCAGGAATTGATGCGCCACAGCGATATTAAACTGACCAATCAAATCTATACCGATGCAAACCTCCTGCCGAAAGTTGCGGCGATCTACGGACTGCCGGATTTGTTCGATGCCCCACATATTGCCCCCCCAAATGGGGCAAAAGGGGGGCAAATGAGTCCTGAGGTGTCCCAAACACAAGAGGGCGAGAGCCCACGTAACTCATGGAATTTGAACGTGTTAGACGTGCTGAGTCCTAGTGTGTCCCAAACGGGAAATGGTGCCGGGAGTGGGACTCGAACCCACATGACCGAAGCCGGGGGATTTTGAATCCCCTGCGTCTACCAATTTCGCCACCCCGGCAATGGATGGGAAAGAGGAGGAAGATACCAGACTCGGGCGCGTTGGCAACTGCTTTTCAGTTTTTTGAAAACCGGCGCGATTTGCGCACAGCCGCTGTTTTATTTTGCTTTTGGAGCGGGATGCGAATAGCTTCTCGTGTTCATCAGTTGCGAGGACGACACGTTGGCATCGGAAGACCAGTATAAAACCAGAGCGACGCTGATCCAGCGGGTGCAGAACCAGCAGGATGAGCAGTCGTGGGATGAGTTTGTGCAGGTTTACCGGCGTTATATCTATGCGATTATCCGCAGCATGAATATTTCGGAGCACGACACGGAGGACATTCTTCAGCAGGTGCTGATCAATCTATGGAACGGACTGCCGAAAATGGACTGCAACAAAATCAAACGCTTCCGCAGTTGGCTGAGCACCGTCACGAAAAACTGCGTCACCGACTTTATCCGCAAGCGCACGCGCGAGGCCAACCGGCTTGAAAAGGCGGGCAAGGATGACACGCTCACCTACCTGAAAGCGATTCGCCTGCCGGAAATTGATGACATTGCGGAGCGCGAGTGGGAAATCCACCTGACCAATATGGCGCTGGAAAACATTGAGCCGCTCTTTTCCGGGAAAGCCGTCGATGCCTTCCGGCTGACGCTGCAGGGCAAGGGCGTCGACGAGATTGCCCAAATCCTGAATCTGAAGGAAAACTCGGTCTATCGCCTGAAAAACCGCGTCAAGGAGCGGCTGATCCAGGAGATCCGCCATCTGCGCGCCGAGCTGGAGTAGCCGGTTTTTTCGCCACGTCGACGACCTCCATGGTTTTACGCAACTCATCAATGGCCTTCTGAGGATAGTCGGCCACATTCAACTCAACCCGCTCCAGCTTGAGCGGCTTCAGCTGTTGGGCGACGGAGTTGCGGGAGGCTAAATCGACTCCGGCCATGCGAAGCCGCTTGAGCCTCAGCCCCTTCAGTCGCCTGAGGCTTTCGACCTGGTTATGGCTGATATCGAGCGAACTCAGCTTGAGCGGCGCGAGAACGTTACGTGAATAGACCCCGAGAATACTCACGTTGTAGAGCGTATAGCCGGACCGCGAAAGATCGAGATGCCGCCCATCCGCCTGCTTCGTGAGCTTGAGCGGCTGGGAGCGCGACCGCCGCGTATAATTCAGCTTGTCCAGCATTGCGCCGGCCAGCGGCAGATATTGTTCCGGCGTGGCCGAGGCCGGGCGGCGGCGCATGTGGTGATAGTAGAGATAAAAAAGCGTCATGCGGTCGGGCGGCGTCTTTTCGTTAAACAGGTCGGCCAACTGCCGGTCGGAGAGCCGCCGCTGATCGACCGGTTTGATCACGGCATATTTACGGCTCAAGTCCCGCAGGGAGCCAATCCGTCGTGATTTTCCCGCCTCGGCAAAGCATTCGCCGGCCGCCGAAAATTCCTGCAGCACAAAGTGCAGAATGCCCTTCTGCTCCAACAGGTGCTTGCGCCTGACCGTGTCGACATTATCCTCCAACCCGGCCTCCAGCAGGCGGATCATGGCCGGCGCATTAACAAAGTCGCGGCTGCGCACCGTAAAGAGCACCGCCTCGCCGAGATCCTCTTCCAGCTCGCGGGAAAGCTTCTGCTCATTCAGATAGAGCTGCAGGTTGTCTTCCGCCTCTTCGCGCGCGGCGACCGCTTTGGCCTTTTCGCGGCTGATGGAGACGAGGTTGCCGCCGACCACCATCGCCAGCAGCAGCAGGAAAAAGATGATCAGCGAAGCAATCCGGCTATGGCGCTGCAGCAGGAGCGAAATCCGCGCCATCAGCCCGGCATGCTCCGCACGGGTCGGGTAGCCGGAAAGAAAACGGCCGATCTCCTGCTGCAGCTCAACGGCGCTTTCGTAGCGCCCGGCCGGCCGCAGCGCGAGCGCCTTCATCATCACCGCCACGAGACTGCGCGGAATATGATGCTCGGGCCGGCGGCGGCGGGGCGGAATGATTTTTCCTTCGCGCGTGTTTTGAACCACTTCATTGGCGGAGCTTCCGCGCACCGGCAGTTCGTGCGTAAGCAACATATAGAGCAGTGCGCCGAGCGAATAGACATCGGTTTGCGGCGTCTTTTCGCCATCGGCATGCGTCTGCTCCGGCGCCATAAAGCCCGGCGTCCCTTTCATCATGCCCGACAGCGTCATGTCGTTGAGCACATCACCGTCGAGTTCGGGCTCGCCGGAGCCTTCCGCGGACACGGGCACATTCATCACGCGCGCCAGCCCCCAGTCGCACACCAGCACCTCGCCGAACTCCCCCACCCGGATGTTGTCGGGCTTAATGTCCAGATGCAGCACGTTGCGCGAATGGGCATAGCCGATGGCGTCGCACACTTTGATAAAAATGTTGAGCAACGCCTCGAGCGGATAGCGCTGCCGATAGGCCGCATCGCCGTCACGCTGTTTGCGAATGATGGTTTTCAGGCTGTCACCGGGCACCAGCTCCATCGAAAAGAAGGGCTCGCCGGCGGCATCCAGGCCCATGTTGTAGACCGGCATAATGTTGGGATGCGCCAGATTTGCGGTGATGCGCGCCTCGCGCAGAAACTGTTCGAGGTCCTGCGGATTCTCGCCGCGCACCGCGCGCGCCATCGCCACGCGCCGGTCAAGCCGCTGATCATATACCAGCGAAATTTTTTTTTCGCCGCCCTCGGCCAGCGGCTCAAGTTCCTGATAACGGATGTCGCGATCCTTAAGCGAATTGAGAATCGGCGTGAGCGAAGCGAGCTCCTCCGCGCTCATATCGAGCGCATCGGAATCATAGAAACTGCGTAGCGTCTCGTTGCGTTCGCTGAAGGTTTTTTCCAGATTGTTTTTTTTCTCGTCCGCCACGGCAGGCCCTATGCATTTCGCCATCCACCTTCGATGCCATGAAAGAGCCAATCGGCCTCGGGCATGCCCCACTTGCCCGGCGGATAGACATAGGGTTTGAGGTTGTTGATATTATCGAGGATCGGCTGGACGACGCGCCATTCGGCCTCGACCTCGTCAGAGCGGGTAAAGAGCGTCGAGTCGCCGTGGAGCGTATCGAGCAGCAGGCGCTCATAGGCCTCGGGCAGCGACTTGTTCCAGGTTCCGGAATAGGAAAAGTCCATCTTCACATCCTCCACCACAAAGCGCATGCCGGGCCGCTTGGTGCCGAGCCGCAGGAAGATGCCCTCGTTGGGCTGAATCTGGAAGATGAGGGTGTTGGGCTTGATGCGGGTAAGGTCGCAGACATCGTCCTCGCATTCGACCTGCTGGAAGAGTTGGAGCGGCGGCACCTTGAACCGCACGGCAATCTCGGTGGTTTTGCGCGCCATACGCTTGCCGGTCCGCAGCAGAATCGGCACGCCGGCCCAGCGCCAGTTGTCGATGGAAAGCCGCATGGCGGCAAAGGTTTCGGTATGCGACGCCGGATCGATGCGCTCCTCTTCGAGATAACCCTTAATGTGCTTGCCGTCAACATCAACGCCCGAACCGTACTGCCCGCGGCAGACTGCATCGGAAATGGTTTTGCGCACATCCAGCTTGGCGGCATTGAGCACCTTGACCTTTTCATTGCGGATCGATTCGGCCGAAAGGTCGCCGGGCGGCTCCATCGTCACGAGGCAGAGCAGCTGAAGAAGATGGTTGGTCACCATGTCGCGGATGGCGCCATATTCATCATAATAGCCGCCGCGGCCCTTTTCCATCCCGACGGTTTCGGCGGCCGTAATCTGGATATGGTCAACATAGGTGCGGTTAAAGACCGGCTCAAAAATGGCGTTGGCAAAGCGGAACGAAAGAATATTCTGCACCGTCTCTTTGCCGAGATAGTGGTCGATGCGGTAAATCTGCGTTTCGTCGAGATGCTCCAGCAGCTCCGCGTTCAGCGCCAGCGCACTCTCCAGATCCTTCCCGAACGGCTTTTCAATCACCACCCGCGTCCAGTGTTCTGCATTCGGATCGCGGATCATTCCGTTTTGCTGCAGGTTATGCACGGCGGTATGAAACAGGTCCGGAATCACCGAAAGATAATAGAGATGGTTTTCGGGATAGGTTTCAGTATCTGTCAGCTTTTCCTTCAGGGCCAGATAAGCCTCCGGCGTGGAAATATCGCCCTTGTGGTAGCGGATATGCTCCACAAAGCGCGCCACGGTTTCGTCGTCCGCCGACACGCGCGAAAACTCCTTGATGGAGTCGGCGAGCATACCGCGGAATACGGCGTCGTCATAGTCGCGCCGGGCAAAGCCGACGATGGTGAAGCGTTCAGGCAGCAGCCCCTGCGCGTAGGAAATATAGAGCGCGGGAATCAGCTTGCGGTGCGTCAGGTCGCCGGACGCCCCGAAGATCACAATCGTCACGGGCTCGCTGACGCGGCTTTCGCCAATGCTTTGAGTTGCGGGCATAATTAAATCTCCTGATTGATTGCGGAGACCTTACATGCGCGCCGCCCGCTTTTCAACGCTTGCCGAGCCTCGGTTTAACCGCTACCTTGTGCGCGATTTTTATGAAGATTCTTGGCCAATATCTCCTTACCAACCTGCTCAAGCCGCTGCTCTATCTGCTCCTGCTGTTCACGCTGCTGTTCGTGATTGCCGACCTGATGGACAACGCGGGCGAGTTTCTCAAGAGCGGCGCCTCCGCCTCCATGCTGGTGCGCTACTACAGCCTCCAGCTCCCCTCGCTGGTCATCTTCATCGTCCCGATCTGCCTGCTGCTGGCCACGCTCTACAGCCTTTCGTCGCTCACCCGCCACAGCGAAATCATCGCCATGCGCGCCAGCGGCGTCAGCATCTACCACATCGTGCGGCCCTATCTCCTGCTCGGCTTCGTCTGCTTTGTGCTGACCGCGCTCGTCAACGAATACACCGGCCCGAAATATGCCTACCGCGCCCACCAGCTGCTCGAAAGCCAGAAGGAAGCCTCGAACGACGTCTACTTTGAAAACATTCCCTTTGAGAATCCCACTGCCGGCCGCAGCTGGCACATTGTCCGCTTCGACACCCGCAACTACACGATGCACGACATCACCCTGCGGCAGATGCGCCCCGACGGCACCGACGCGGTAAAGTTCACCGCAAAGAAAGGCATGTGGATGGACGGACGCTGGTGGTTCGAAGACGGCGCCATTCAGCACTTTGACCAAAACAGCAACCTCGACGGCACCGCCGAAACCTTCCAGATCCGTGAAATGCGCGAGCTCGGCGAAATCCCCGAAGACTTCATGGGCGAAGCCAAAGACACCGCGCACCAATCCTCGCTCGAACTCTGGAAATATATCCGCACCCACCAATTCCTCTCCAAGGAAACCCTCGTCTCCAAAGCCGTCGACCTCCACCACAAGCTGACCATGCCCTTCATCTGCCTCATCGCCACCATCATTGGCATTCCCGTCGGCGCGCATACCGGTCGCAAAGGCGCCTTTGCCGGCATCATGCTCGCCATCGGCATGTTCTTCGGCTTCTACGGCCTGCAGTTTTTCATGGAATACCTCGCCAAGCAGATGATCATTCCTCCGTGGCTCGGCCCGTGGAGCTCCGTCATCCTCTTCTTCGCCATCGGCGGCGCCATGATCCATCGAATGCGCTAAGATTGCGCTTTCACGAACCGGCTGTTCCCCCTAACCTAACGGCATGTTTATCATCAACAGCATCGCCCCGATTTTCCTGCTGATTGTCCTCGGCAAGATTCTACAAAAAGCCGGCTTCTTTCCTGATGCGTTTTTCAAAGGGCTCAACCGGCTGGTCTTCTGGTTTGCGCTACCCGCCCTGCTCATCAGCGGCACCAGCACGGCCAAGCTTGAACTTGAAATCATTTCAAAAATCATACTGCTCTGCACCCTTGCCACCCTGCTGAGCCTGCTCTTTGCATGGGCCGTCGGCCGCCTGCTCAAACTCCCCGCCACCAAAACCGGCGCCTTCATCCAGGGCTCCTTCCGCAGCAACGGCGCCTTTATCGGCCTGCCGGTCATCATTTACTCGCTGGGCACGCTCGACCCCGGAGCCGAAGCGCTCGGCACCCTCATCCTCGCCCCGCTGGTGGTGCTCTACAACATTCTGGGCGTAACCACCCTGCTCCACTTTGGACCGAAAAAGCACAGGTCCGGCGAATCCATTGCCGCCTTCCTGCTGCAGATGGTCAAAAACCCGCTCATCATCGCCTGCGCCGTCGGCCTCACGCTCAACCTCACCGACTCGGTACTGCCAACCTTCCTCCTGCGGCCGATCGATGCCCTCGGCAAAGCCGCGCTGCCGCTGATCCTGATGAGCATCGGCGCCTCGCTCACCTTTGAACCGCTGCACGACGCGGCGCCGCCCTCGCTGATCGCCTCGCTCATCAAAGTGGTCGTCACCCCGGTCATCGGCTTTCTGCTCGCCGGCCTCTTCGACCTCGGCACCACCGAGCAAATGATTGCCATCTTTTATCTCGCCGCCCCCGCCGCCGGCATGTCGTATGTCATGGCCGAAGTGATGGGTAACGACGCCACGCTCGCCGGCCGGATTGTCGCACTGAGCACGCTGCTCTCCGGCATCACCCTGCCCATCATCATCGCCCTCGGCCTCTAACATGATTGCCTTCAAAAACATCACCATCCAGCTACACGGCCACAATCTGCTGACCGACACCGACCTGCAGATCAACCCCGGCGACAAAGTCGTCATACGCGGACCGTCCGGCTGCGGCAAAAGCTCGCTGCTCAAAGCCGCCGTCGGCGCCCTGCCGCTCGCAGCGGGAACAGTACAAATCGACGGCATGCAGCTTTCCGCCGCCACCGTTGCCGACATCCGCGCCCGCATCGCCTTTATCGGTCAGGAGCCCGTGCTCGGCGCCGACCGCGTGCTCGAAGCCCTGCTACTGCCGTTTCGCTTTAAGGCCCACCGCGGCAACGACGCCACCGGCAAGCAGATCGCAGAACTTCTGGAGCGGCTCCACCTTTCGACCGATATTCTGGACACCCCCTGCGCGCGGATTTCCGGCGGCGAAAAGCAACGCATCGCCATCGCCCGCGCCCTGCTGCTCGGCAAAAACGTTTTCCTGGCCGACGAAGTCACTTCCGCGCTCGACCCCGAAAGCCGCACGGCGGTGATGGACGAGCTCTTCCGGCCGGAACTCACCCTGCTCTCCGTCGCGCACGATTCCGAATGGGTCAGGCGCTGTGACCGCGTGATTGAAATCCGAAACACCCAACTCATCGAAAGCGGCGCAGACCAACAAATCGGCAATCAAAAATCGGCAATCAAACATGCAAGCACCGGAGGTGGCGAATGAGCACCGACCTCTCCCTGGCGGCCATGCTTTCGATGTATGCACTGATGCTGGTTCCGCTGGTGATCTTTCTGCGGCTCCGGCTCGGCGTCGTTCGCGAAACGCTCGTTGCCATGGCGCGCATGAGCATACAGCTGGTACTCGTCGGGCTTTACCTGAAATATATTTTCCAGCTCAACAACCTTTTCGTGAGCCTGCTGTGGGTCGCAGTCATGCTCGTGGTTGCCAACCTCAGCATCCTGAACAAAGCCGGCCTCAAGCGCCGCCCCTTTTTCTGGCGCACGCTCGTCGGCGTGGCCGGCAGCACCCTCTTTGTCAGCGGCTGGTTTATGCTGATCGCCATCCGTCCCGAGCCGCTCTACGACGCGCGCTACCTCGTCCCGATCACCGGCATGATTCTCGGAAACTGCCTGCGCAGCAACGTGCTCAGCCTCGAACGCTTCTATGCCGGCATCCGCAAAAACGAAAATGAATTCATGACCTACCTCATGCTCGGCGCCACCTTGCGCGAGGCTACCCGCCCCTATCTGCGCGACGCGCTCAAAGCCGCCGTCAACCCCTCCATCGCCACCATGGCCACCATGGGCATCGTCTCGCTCCCCGGCATGATGACCGGCCAGATTCTCGGCGGCGCCCTGCCGGTGACGGCGATCAAATACCAGATCGGCATCATGATCTGCATCTTTACCTCCATGGTCATCGCCGCCGTCGTCAATATTCTGCTCAGCCAGGCCATCGCCTTCGACGATCACCAGCGGCTGCAGCAGAATATTTTTTTGCAATAAACCCTGACATCGGCGCGTTGAGCATCTTGATAACGGATAAAACGATGAAGAAAAATACCCCCTATTTCGTAACCGCAGCATCAGCTGTCGTCGCCCTGATCAGTATCGCATCCGCCGTCGGATCGGCCACCAGGAAAAAGGCCGCCGAAGCCGAAGTGATGGCCCTGCAGGAACAGATCGGCCGTATGCAGGCCTACGTTCCCGATCAGGATCCCCCGATCACCCATGTTGCCGCAGGCACTAATGAACTGGCCGCGCTCCGCGCACAGCTGGCCGCACTCCAAGCGCGCCCCGCCGAACCAGCCGAACGCGGGCAACGGCAGCGCGAAAGCTTGGAAGAACGGTTGGCCAAACTGAAAGAGGGAGATCCGGAAGCCTATGCCGAAATGCTCAAGCGGCGGGAGGAACGCCAGGAGCGGCAGCAGCAGATGCGCAACAGCCTCGCCGAGCGCACCACCAACTTTATGGACATGGAGACCTCCTACATGAGCGAAGAAGAGCTCGCCAACCATGAACAGCTGCTCAACAACATGGCCGCCATCTGGGAACTGACAGCGCAGTTCGAAAATTCCGACGAGCGCCCCGACCGCGAAACGATGCGCGAACTGAGCGAGATCGTCCGCGAAACCCAGCCGTTGCTGGAAGCCGCACGCACCTCTATGTTCACCCAGATGGGAGCCGACATGGGCTATGAAGCCGAAGACGCCCTGGAATTCGCCTCCTACATTGAAGAGATCATTTCCGCCACCACCCTCCAGCCGCCCGGTCGTGGCGGAGGCGGCGGACGCGGCCGTTAGTGCTTCCTGATTGAACTGTACATTGCCCGCCCCAGCCCGTTTAATGAGTGGGTTATGAAAAAATCCCTTTTCTTTCTGCTGCTGTTGTCCGCGGGCGTCTCGGCCCGCGCCATTGAATTTACCGATCAGGGCGAATATCTCGGCTCATCGGAGTGTCTAGACTGCCACGCACGCTTCTATGAACTCTGGAGTACCTCGAACCACGGCAAAGCCATGGAGGCGTTCAGCGCCTCATTGGCCCAAACGCTCGAGCCGATGAGTGCGCCCCTTCGGATCGGCGACGAAAGCTTCATTGTTGAATTCGATGACCAAGGCGGCATTCTACGGGGCTTTTCCAAATGCGGCGAGGAAACCACCTGGCGGCTGCGCCATTCGTTCGGCGGCCGCAACGTGCGCTATTTCCTGATCCCGATGGACAAGGGAAAACTGCAGGTGGCCCCGCTCGCCTACTATGTCCACCAGCGTAAATGGTACGATGCCACCGGCAGCATGGTACGCGACTTTCAGGACGATGGCCCCGTCGATGAAGCCCTCCACTGGACCGACCGCTCGCTCACCTTCAACACCTCCTGCCACGACTGCCACGTCAGCCAGCTCCAGAAAAACTATAACCCCGAAGACGACTCCTACACCACCACCTGGAAAGAGCCCGGCATCAACTGCGAAACCTGCCACGGCCCCGCCGAAGCCCACGTCAAAGCCGCCGAAGAGGCCGAAGCCCGCGGTGAAGAGCTCAAGCCCGAAAACCTCAAACTGCTGCGCTTCCACGAAGACCTCAACCGCGAACAGCGCGACGCCACCTGCGGCCCCTGCCACGCCAAGGGCACCATTCTCACGCGCGACTTTACGCCCGGCGAACTCTTCTTCGACCACTATGACCTGACCTCCTACGAAGATCGCGATTTCTGGCCCGACGGACGCGACCTCGGCGAAAACTATACCCAGACCGGCTGGATGGCCAACCCCTGCGCCAACTCCGGCCAGCTCGAGTGCATCCACTGCCACACCTCCAGCGGCCGCTTCCGCTTCAAGGACAACCCCAACCAGTCCTGCCTGCCCTGCCATAAAGAACGGGTTGAAAACACCCTCGAACACTCGCACCACAGCCCCACTGCCGGCGTCACCTGCGTCGACTGCCACATGCCCACCACCGCCCAGGCCTTCATGTCGCGCTCCGACCACACCTTCCGGCCGCCCTCGCCCGCCGCCACGCTCGAGTTCGGATCGCCCAACGCCTGCAACCTCTGCCACCACGACCAGGACGCCATCATGGGCGACTACAAGGGCCATAAAAAGGAGGACGCCGAATGGGCCGATCAGCACGTGAAGGAATGGTTCGGCCAGGATTCCGGCGCGCCAATCCTTGAACTCGGCCGCATCATTACTGCCGGCCGCGAATATAACTGGGAAAAACTGCCCGAAATCCTCGCCTATCTCGAAAGCCCACGCTGCGATGCGGCCTCCACCGTCGCCATCCTGCGCCTGCTCAACAACTGCCCGCGGCCCGAAAAGTGGCCCGTCATCCGCAAACAGCTCGAACACCAGCATGAATGGGTACGCGCCACCGCCGCCGCCTCGCTGCAGTACGACCACGAGCCCGGCACCACCAAGGCCCTGCTCAAAGCCGCATCCGACCGCTTCCGCACCGTACGCATCCGCGCCGCCGCCTCGCTGCTCGAACGCAACCTCGCCGGCTACGCGAAAGAGGAACAGGACGCCTACGACAAAGCCCACGCCGAATACTGGAACTCGCTCGTTATCTGGCCCGACCGCTGGAGCACCCACTATAACCAGGGCATCTATTTCGACCGCATCGGCGCCCCGGAAAAATCGATCGCCGCCTATGAAAAAGCGATGGAGCTGCGCGATGACGTCATCCAGCCGATGATCAATGCCTCGATGGCACATGCGCGCCAAGGCAGCAGCACCAACGCCTACGAGTTGCTGCAGAAGGCGCTCAAGATCGAGCCCGCAGATCCGATGCTCAACTTTAACATCGCCCTGCTCGAAGCCGAGTTTGGCAAACTTGAGGCCGCTGAAAAATATCTGCGCGCCGCCCTCAAAGCCGACCCGCAAATGGCACAGGCCGCCTACAACCTCGGCGTGCTGCTCTGCCGCGCCAACAACGCCGAAGGTTTACAGTGGCTCAAAACCGCAGCCACGACCGTTCCCGAAAACTGGAACTACACCTCATCGCACCTCTACTTCCTCGGACAGGCCGGCCGCGCATCCGAAACCGAAGCGGTGCTGCTTGAAATCATTGAAACCGGCCGCGCCGCACCCGAAGCCTACTTTACGCTCGCTGGAAACTATCAACGCGAAGGACGCCTCGCCGAAGCCGGCGCCATCTACAAAAAGGCCAAGCTGGCCCCCCACCTGCCAATGGACGCCAAGCGCTACGCCGCACAGATGGAGCAACAGTTGCGAAAATAAATTGGAGTGCTAAACGTCCTGTTTCGCTTTCAATCAGCGTCGGTAGAACGCGGCACAAAAGTACCGCACTCCAAAAAGTTTACCAGCTGCTCAATGTCGCCGGCGCCGATAATCAGCAGCAGGTCGCCGGTGCGCAGCTCGGCGCGAATGGCGGCCCACGCCTCCTCCAGCGATGCGCATTCCGACAATGGCCAGCCTTCGGGAAAGCGTTTTGCCAAATCATGTGAAGTGCCGCCTTCGAGCGGAGGTTCCGAGGCGGCATAGACCGGCACCAGCCACAGCTTATCCAGTCCGTCGAAGCTGGGCGGAAAGTCGGGGCCCAGCGCCAGCGTGCGCGTGTAGCGATGCGGCTGGAATACGCCGAGCAGCCGCGTGGACTTCAGCTCGCGCGCGGTCTGGATCAGCGCCGCAATCTCGGTGGGATGGTGCGCATAGTCGGAAACCACGCGAATGCCCCCGCCCTCAAAAACCGTCTCAAAACGCCGCCGCACCGGCTGAATCTTTTCCATGCGCGCAATGATTTCCTGCTCCGGCTTCCAGATGCGGGAAACCGCCAGCGCAGCCGCGGCGTTCCATTGGTTATGGTGACCGGGCAATGAAACCGGCAGGTGGCTTCCCGGAAAATGATACGGCGCGCACTTGGGGTTTCCGGCGCAAAGCGTTGAGGCAATCGGATCGTCGGCGCAGTAAAACACCGTCTGTTTCGTGTTTGCGATCAGCCGCTCGAAGCAGCCGATAAATGCCGCCTCCGAAGCGTGGTGCTCCATGTGGTCATATTCAATGTTGGTGATGATCGCATAGTCGGGCGTATAGCCGGCGACGGTGCCGTCGGATTCGTCGGCCTCGACCACCATAATTTCGCCGTCGCGCGCGACGCCTTCAATGCCGGCGATTTCGCCGCCGACGCAATAGCCGCAATCGAGCAACTGCGCAAGCATGGCCGTGGTGGTGGTTTTTCCGTGCGTACCGCTGACGGCAATGCAGGTGCGGTCGCGCATCAACGCCGGCAGCACCTCGCCCCGCCGCGAAACGGGAATATTCAGATCGATAGCGCGTCGGACCTCGGGATGCGAGTCGGGAACCGCCGTTGAACGGATCACCCAATTGACCGTTTCATCAATATGCGCCTCGTCGTGCCCGAACCAAAGTGTGATGCCGTTATGAGCCAGCCATTCGGTCTGTCGGCTGGCCTGCAGATCGCAGCCGGAAACCCTGAAACCGCGTTCTTTGAGCAGCCACGCGACGCCGGCCATACCGATGCCGCCGATGCCCATCAGATGGACACGGCCGCCCCGCGCAATCAACTGTTCGGCTTGATCGACCGCGTTCACAGCTATGCTCCGACGACTTGTTCGAGCAGTTCGGCCAGCCGCTCGGCCGCATTGGTCTGGGCGCGTTTTTTCATGGCGGCGGCCATATGCTCCAGCCGTTCCGGCTGCTGGGAAACACTGAGCAGATAGTCGCGCAGCCAGGTGGCGGAAAGGTCTGCCTGCGCCACGACATCGGCCGCACCGGAATCCTGCAGCGCGCGGGCATTGCTCATCTGATGGTCGCGAACGGCATAGGGATAGGGAACCAGCAGCGCCGGAACGCCGAAGATGGCCAGCTCCGCGCAGGTGGCGGCGCCGGAGCGGCAGATCGCGAGATCGGCGCAAAGATATTTGTTTTCCATGTCCTGTACGAACTGGTACACGCGGGCATTGGCGCCGAGCCTGGAATAGACGGCCTCCACCGTTTCCTTGTCCTGCAGGCCAGCAACATGTTCGACCTCCAGCTTCAGCCCCTTTTCGGCGGCGGCCGCGATGGCCTGCGGAACGGTTTCGTTGAGCACCTGCGCCCCGCGACTGCCGCCCATCACCAGAATGCGGAGCGGAGCGTCCGGCAAGCGCTCAACCCGCGACTGCCCGCTGGCGCTCTGGAGTGCTTTGCGCAACGGCATTCCCGTTACGGAAATATGATGGTGCTTGAGATAATAGCTGGTCTTTTCAAAACTGGTGGCAATGGTATCGGCCTTGCGCGCCAGAAATGAAACCGCACGACCGGGCACCAGGTTGGCTTCGTGCAGCACATAGGGAATCCCCTGCCGGGCCGCGGCCTTAACCGGGCCGAAGGACGCATAGCTGCCCATCGCAAGAACCACGTCGGGCGCCTGACGGCGCATCAGCGGCAGCGCGCGGCGATAGGCCTGGTAGAGGCGGAACACGGTCTTGAGGCTGCGCAGCGACAAACCAAACTGAAAGCCCTCGGAAGGAATCGTGACAATTTTGCCGGGCCAGCTCTTTACGGCATCGCTTTCCACATCCTTGCCGGCCATCCAAAGGGTGACCTCGTGGCCGCGTTCGATCAGCGCATGCCCCGTGGCCAGGCCGGGAAAGATATGTCCGCCGGTTCCACCACAGGCAATTGCAACTTTCAGCTTTTTCTCCATCCCAAACTACCCCGTAAAATTGATCGACGGTTCTAGCATTGCCGCCTTGGATTGACACGCTAATTTGTTGATGAAAGCATCCGCAGCCGTATAATTCCGGCTTTCAATCTGGAGCAGGTACAATGGAAGAATTAGACCCGATCAAACTTAAAGCCGAACTGGACCAGTTCAAACGGGAAAAGGAAAAGATTCGCCAGCTGATGGGGCAGATCGGCGGCAAGCATGCTCAAAAAAAGGATCGCAACATCAACATTGGTTTCATCCTCGCCATCTCATTCATCGCCCTGAACGACCTTCTCCATCATGTTTTCGGCATTCACACCCCGATCCCCTCCCTGCTTTCGCTCGAAATCGCGGTACTGCTGGTCTCCTTAAAGATTATCTGGATGATGCACAAGGCCACCAAGGTTGAACATTTCCAGTTCTGGATCCTCAACTCGATCGAGTTCCGCCTTAACGATGTCGCCAAGCAGTTGCGTCATCTGGAACAAACGGTCGAAAAGTATCACGCCGAGGAGATGGAAGAAATCGCTTCCTAGCAACGGAACGGCAGCACGGCGTCGAGCGAGGCCGCGCCGACCATGAGCATCAGCAGACGGTCAACCCCCAGCGCCACACCGCCGGCGGGCGGCATTGATTCCAGCGCCGCCAGAAAAGCTTCGTCGATGGGATAGGCCTCCTTGCCGAGCGCTTTGCGCTGCCCGGCACACTCCTCGAACCTTCGGCGCTGCTCGACCGGATCGGTCAGCTCGGAATAGGCATTGGCCAGCTCGATGCCGTCGATATAGAGCTCCCAGCGTTCAGCGACGAGCGGATTGTCCGGCTTGCGGCGCGAAAGCGCGGCGGCTTCAACGGGATAGTCGATCAGCACCACCGCACCGCCCATCTTTTTAATGGCGGGCTCAACCTTTTCCACGAGATCAATATCAAAGCGGTCTTCTTCATAGTTTCCGACGGGATCCCATCCGGCAAACTCCAGAAAGGCGTCGGAGACGGTCAGCGTTTTGCATTCCCCAGAAAAAGCGGGATCAACACCCCCGCCTACAGCTGAGATCAGCGCCTTGGTATCGTCAAGAATGCCAAGATAGTCGGTGTTGGCGCGATACCACTCCAACATAGTGTATTCGGGATGGTGCAGCGCTCCGCGTTCACCGCTGCGGAAACATTTGCCGACCTCAAAAATGCGCTCGTGACCTTGAGCCAGCAGGCGCTTATGAAAAATTTCGGGCGAGGTGCGCAAAAAATGGTCACCGCTCGGCTCGGCATCGATATGCAGTTCCATGCAGGGTGTTTCCAGCCGGATCGGGGTTTCCACCTCGGTGAAGCCGCGCTCATAAAAAAACGCTCTGATGCGGCGCATCAGAACGTCTCTCTGCAATATGCTTTCGCTGAGCATTAGCCCTTGGACACGCGGTCGGAATAGGTGCCATCGCGGGTGTCGATGCGGATGGTGTCGCCTTCGTTGATGAAGATCGGCACATTGATTTCGTAGCCGTTTTCAAGCTTGGCCGGCTTCATGACGTTGGTGGCGGTATCGCCGCGGGCGCCGGGCTCGGTTTCGGCAACCACCATCTCCACAAAGTTCGGGAGGGTCACGTCGAGCGCGCGCTCGTTGTGGAAGAGGATTTCCACCTGCATGTCATCGACGATGAAATATTTGAGGTCGCCGAGCAGCTCGTCGTTCAGGCGTGCCTCTTCATAGGTTTCGTTGTCGGAAAAGACATAGTCTTCGCCATCAATGTAGGAGAAGGTGAAATCGCGCGAGAGCAGCGCGCAGCGGTTGACCTTGTCGCCGGAGCGATAGGTTTTGTCGAAGGTGTTGCCGGAGATCAGGTTTTTGATCTTGCAACGGTAGAGCGCCTGCCCCTTGCCGGGCTTGGAAAATTCAAAATTGGTGATCATGCACGGATCGCCGTCGATCTCGATCTTCAGCCCTTTTTTCAGGTCGGATGCATTGTACATAATGGTTAGCCTTTCGTTGTAAACTTAAAAACGGCCGCGCATTATGCAGAACCCCCTCCTCCCTGCCAAGCGGTTTCTCGCGCCGGAAAAGTTAAAATTTACGGAAAAAGCATCGCGCTTTGAGCCGGATAGAGCTATTCATAGGTTGAATCGCTTTAAAAGAGGGATTGGCATCCGATGTTTAACCTGAGTAAGGAGAGGAACAAAATGAAGAAAACATTTGCACCCATGATCGCTATGGCCCTGGCAACGGGCATCGCAATGAACGGCATGGCCAAAGCGGAAAAGAAAAATCCGCCGAAAAGCACCCGGGCCGTCGTAGATGCCCTCAAAGAAGTCGGCGGCGAACATTATCCGGAAAAGATGAAAGTCAGCTCTAAAATGCCGGTCGAGGTTGGCGAAACCTACTACCACTGCTACACCGGCACACTGAGAAAAGGCGGCTACCGTATTATCATCTTCGACAACACCCCCCAATATCTCGGCTTCTACAATTGTGAATACGAGCCCTGTGACTATGAAGAAGGCGCTCTGATGCTCGACTCCGGCGAAAGCGACGATGACGGCAACCAGCTGACCTACACGGTTTCGATCCCCAGAAAGGGACCGTCCAGCAAAATCAGTATCGACGGCGTTGTTAGCCCCTTTGTCAAAAACCCGAAGCTTGAAGAGAAAAAGGGCGATGCAACCACCACCGCTGCCGGACCGGCCAAGGTCGCCACCAAGGACGGAAAAGAACTGGTTCCGGAATACCGCGAATGGACGATCCGCATGAAAGGCCGCGAGATCAAGTTCACCGCGATCTATATCAAAAAGTCCGGCTCCAAGGTAACCCTCAAGGAACAGAAACGCGGCAAGGAAAACGACTTTTCAATCGCCGCACTCTCTAAAGAGGATCAGGCTTACCTGAAGCAGTTTAAATAAACTGAACGTTCCGGAAGGATCGGAAAGAACCACCCATCGCGGTGGTTCTTTTTTTGTGTCACGCCCCTCTCTGACCTGATACCAGCGTCATGCTTTCAATGCAGTTGAGTTGTCCCCGCGTCCACGGACGCAGAGAACAGCGTCTAGTTTGTTGATAAAGCTCTGCTTTTCCACGCGTGCTGCTTTGTGTAGCACAAAGAGCGCGTAAAGTAGCTGCATTAGGGCGCTCTTCGTTCCGAAAAAGCCCGTTCCACACCAGCCGATAGATCAACAGTCCGGGACGCTGACAAAGCGTCCCTTTACCCCAAAAAAAGCGCCCCGCGCAGCGCGGGACGCTTTATCAGAAAGGTTGACCCGAAGATCAACCCTCCTCGGATGCCTTAGGCATTCAGACGAGCTTCGAGAGCTTCGAGCTGCTCGGTGATCTTGGCCGGCAGCTTGTCGCCGAACTTGGCGAGGTAAGCTTTCATGTCAGCTACGGTAGTCTTGTAGCCTTCTTTGTCGACCTTCATCAGTTTTTCCCAGGCACCGTCTGCGAGCTCCAGACCGTCCAGGTTAACGTCACCGTTTTCCGGCATCAGGCCGAGCGCAGTTTCACGGGCGCCGACTTTGCCTTCAACACGGTCGCACATCCACTTGAGGATACGGCTGTTTTCACCGAAGCCAGGCCAGATGAATCCAGTTTCGTCCTTCTGGAACCAGTTAACGTAGAAACATTTCGGAGCTTTGTCGCCGAGTTTCTCACCCATGTTGAACCAGTTCTGCATGTAGTCGCCGGCATGGTAGCCGATGAACGGAGTCATTGCGAACGGGTCGAAACGCAGGGAAACATTACCGAGGTCAAGTGCGGCGGCAGTCGGCTCGGAAGATGCAGTAGCACCCATGAATACACCGTGGTCGAAGTCAAACGCTTCAGTTACCAGCGGAACGATGGAAGTACGCTTACCGCCGAAGAGGAAGATGTCGATCGGAACACCGGCCGGATCTTCCCAGTCAGAACAGATGGACGGGCAGTTGCGTGCCGGAGCAGTGAAGCGGCTGTTCGGGTGTGCACCCTTGATCTTCTTGCCGTCTTCGTCAGTCATGTCCTCGGTCCAGGGCTGGTTTTTCCAGTCTGTTCCACCCGGGCAAGGCAGGTTGATGTCTTCCCACCAAACGTCCAGATCCGGAGTCACAACCACGTTGGTGTAGATGCAATCTTTGTTCAAAGAAGCCATCGCCATCGGGTTGGTTTCCTTGGAGGTGAACGGAGCAACACCGAAGAAGCCGGCTTCCGGGTTAATCGCGTGCAGGCGACCGGTTTCCGGGTTGATCTTCATCCATGCAATGTCGTCACCGATGGTTTCAACTTTCCAGCCCGGTACAGTGGACTGCAGCATGGCGAGGTTGGTTTTACCACAAGCAGACGGGAAGGCCGCGGCGACGTGGTAGTGTTTGCCTTCCGGGCTGATGAAGCGGAGAATGAGCATGTGCTCAGCCATCCAGCCTTCGTCACGAGCCTGGGCGGAAGCGATACGCAGGGCCAGACATTTTTTACCGAGCAGTGCGTTGCCGCCGTAACCGGAACCGTAGGACCAGATCAGACGTTCTTCCGGGAAGTGAGCAATGTATTTGTCTTCAATCGGAGCGCACGGCCAGCGGCTGTCTTTTTCGCCTTCGGCCAGCGGTTTACCTACGGAGTGCAGGCAAGGAATAAATTCGTCGGTTTCTTCGATCAGACGAAGAACGTCCTGAGATACGCGAGCCATGATGTCCATGTTTACAACCACGTACGGGCTGTCGGAAATTTCAACCGCGTTCTTAGCGATCGGAGAACCGATCGGACCCATGGAGAACGGGATAACGTACATGGTGCGGCCTTTCATGCAGCCGTCGTACAGCCCCTTCATGGTTTCTTTCAGCTCAACCGGATCAATCCAGTTGTTGGTCGGCCCCGCGTCTTCTTCTTTAACGGAAGCAATGTAGGTGCGGCTTTCAACACGAGCCACGTCAGACGGATCGGAATTAAACGCGTACGAATTCGGGCGTTTTTCTTCGTTCAGCTTGATAGCCATTCCTGACTCAACCATTTCGCCCATAAGACGATCATATTCTTCTTTGGAGCCATCGCACCAGTAAACCTGATCCGGTTTGCACATGGCTTCTACTTCAGCTACCCAATCGAGCAGCTTCTGGTTGGTAGTGGGAGCACTCATTTAAACCTCCATTTAGTTTGAGACCCAGTTATACGAAATTTCGCGAAAGGATAGGGATTCGGCCAGATAAGTCAAACCTTGGCGGGCAAAAAATAGGTTAGTAAATCACTAAGGAAACCATCGCCCCCCCTTTGCCGCACCCGGCGGCCTTCAATAAGTTTTCACAACCGACTTGAATTCCCCGGGCGTTTGCGGCTTTCCTCAAGTGGTTATGCGCCACCGAAAAGCAAAAGAATGGGAGCTGAAGCTCAAAAACGTGTTCGACGAAATCGACCACGAGCTGGAAGTCGCCTACCGCGGCCGCTTTGAGCGCCACCCCGCCCGCGCCGCCCACGGCAGCACCTCCAGCCCGGAAATGGACGGCCTCTTCAACGTTGGCGCCTCCTACTCTGCCGGTTTCGGCTCCAAGCTTGGCCCCGGCTACGTCGTCGATATCCGCCTCTCCACCCTCCAGCGCATTCCCGGGGAACTCAAGGACGAGCTGCGCGACCGCGTGCAGCAACTGCTGGAAGAAAAACTGCCCGTCGCCTTTCCCGACAAAAACCTGTGCGTCGACCGCGAGCACCGCCACTTGCGTATTCACGGCGACCTGAGCCTCGACTGAAAACAGCGTGCAATAAAAAGCGGGGCAGGTTTGTCTTTATTTAACGCTAGCGAATTGGGAACATTCCCGTCCACTTATGAAAGAAGTACCCGTATCCAAAATAGGGCTGACCCTCATTGAAGTCATCCTGGCCCTCGTCATTCTCGTGATCGGCGTCACGTCGATGATGGCGGCAATGTCGCGTTGCCTTGGCGTGGTGCGTACGGCCCGCAAGCGCGAGGTGGCGCGCGGCCTCATCCTGCGGGTCGACATCGAAAACCCCATCGAAAGCGTTGACATGGAGGAACTCTCCGAGTCCGGCGACTTTGAGGACGCCGAAGGCTACACCTGGTCCCGCGACATCGTCATGATTGATGAAGAGGAACGCCCCGGCCTCTTTCTCGTAACCACCCGCGTTCAGTGGTCCGAACGCGGGCGCGACGCCTTCGAGGAAATTACCATCTACAAATATGCGCCCGACGCGGAAATCCTGACCCAGCAATTTTAAAACGTGAACCACTCAAATCCAGCACAAGAGCTTTTCACCACAGAGCACACAGAGGAACACAGAGATCATCCCTCCGTGAACTCTGTGTCCTCTAGCGCAGCGGGTGGCAAAAGGAAGCGGAAAAATACCGGCGGCTTCACCCTGCTGGAGCTGATCGTGGCGCTGGTCATTATGGTCATCGCCTTTTCGATCGCCTTTCAGGCCTTCAGCGGAACCATTCGCGGCTGGAAGCGCGGAACGGAGGTGCTCGATGGCATCAAACACGGCGATTTTGCCATGAGTCAGCTCGTCTCCGCCATCAACTCGACCATCTATTTCTTCAACCCGCGCAAAACCTACGCCTTCACGATTGAAAAGGGCTCCGAATCCGGCCTGCCCGCCGACGAAATCAGCTTCGTCACCTCCAGCAGTGCCTTTATGCCCCACAATTCGCCGTTTGCCACCGGCCCGCACCGCATCACGCTCTTTATCGACGATGAAGACGGCGAGCCCGCCCTCTTTGCCTTCGCGATGCCGGCCATCGACGAACCGGAAGAGTTTGAAGAGGATTACGACACCGACCCAATCCTGGTTTCCACCGCCGTCCAGGGCATTGAACTCCTGATCTGGGACGCAGACACCGAGGACTGGACCGAAGAGTGGGAAAAGGAAAACTCCGTTCCTGAGCGCATTCTACTGACCGTCTTCGTGGCGTCAGACAACGAGGATGACGAACCGATCGAATTCAGCCGAGTGATCAACATTCCCGTATTTGATTCGGTTGCCGAAAAACTGAGCGGCCCGAGCAGTTAAGATGAAACAGCCCCCCAACAACCGAGCTAAGCGAGGCGCCGCACTGATCGTGGCACTCTCGGTGCTGATGATCCTTTCGCTCATCGTCGGCTCTTTCGCCCTTGAAGTGAATCTGGAGGGCATGCTCGTTTCGCATAAACGCAAAAAATTCCGCGCCGAAATGGCGGCGCTCTCCGGCCTCGAATATGGTCGCGCCATCCTCGACCAACACCGTCAGGCCAAGGAACTCGAGATCGAGGATATGGCCGAAGACAAAGATGGCTTCATGCAGGCCGCGCTCTATGTCCAGCGCGGCCTCACCACCACCTCCAACATCGAAATGGAGGACGGCAGCCAATTTTCCGTCACCATCGAACCGGCCGAATCCGGCCGCAACGTCAACTCGCTCACGCGCGACCAGTGGCTCGATATTTTTGAAATGGCCAACGTCCCCTCCACCGACTGGGACGCCCTGATCGGCTGCCTCGAAGACTGGAAGGACGAAGGCGATTTGCAGCAGCTCAACGGCGCCGAATCCGACGATCCGTTCTACGAAGAGCGCGGCTATCCCTGCAAAAACGGCCCGCTCGACAGCATTGAGGAACTCCTGCTCATCAAAAACTGGGGGCCCGAAATCCTCTACGGCAAACCCGCCGACGAAGAGAGCGATGAAATTTTCGGCATCGCCGACCTCCTCACGGTCTGGGGTGACGGCAAAGTGAACCTCAATACTGCCAGCACCGACCTGCTGCTCAGCTTTGCCGAATACGAGGACTGGGAACTCGAAAGCGTCTTTGAAGCACGCAAAGGCGAAGACGGTGAAGACGGCACCCTTGACGACGGCATCCGCTCGCTGGACGAAGTCGGAGCCGATGCCGATAAATTTAAATTGCAAAGTTCTTTTGTGAAGGTAACGTCTGTCGGAGAACTATACGAAAACCAGTACCGGATCGAGTGCGTCTATCTCCTGAAAGACAAGGACTCGATCGTGGTCTACTGGAACGAAGGACCGGTTAAGAAAGATGCGAATACGCGATAAAATGATAACGGCTGCCTGCCGCACCCCAGACGGACTTGAATGGACCGCCATCAAGGTAAAACAGGACGGCACCGAGCCGCCTGTGCAAAACCGCGAATCCGCCCCCCTGCCGGAAACGCTCACGGAGCAGCTCAAAGGCGACATCACCGTGGCGCTGCCCACCTCCGAGCTGCTGTTGCGCACCGTGGACTTCCCCGCTGTCGACCCGGGCGAAGTGGCCGATATGGTCGGATTCCAGATCGACAAAATCTCCCCCTTCCCCGCCGATCAGCTCGATATTTCACACGAAGTCCTGCAGGTCAACGGCGAAACCACAACCGTGCTGATGGCTGCGGCCAAACGCGAATGCATCGATGCCGTCGGCGATGACTTCAAGCAGCGCGGCGTCCACATCCACAGCATCGATGCGCGTATCCTCGGCTGGCTCCAGCTCATGCGCGAACAGGAAAGCCTCCCGGCGGAAGACTGCGAAATCATTATCGTCGACGACGGCATCGACTTTTCGATCGTTATCCACTCCAATGGCATCCAGCGCGCCTTCCGCTCCCTGCATGTGCAGCTCGATGACGAAAACCTGATCGACGAACTGATCCATGAAATCGGCTATACCCTCACCACGCTCGATGCCGAACACGATATGCCCGCGCCGACCGCCATCCGCCTCTGGAGTATTCATAACATTCCCGACACGCTCTGCGAGGAGCTGAACAAAAAGAGCGGCATCCCCGCCAGCGGCCACGACCTGAACACTCTGCCCCCGCTCTCCGAAGGCATTATCCGGCGGACCCTCAGCGGCGAAAACCGAGTTGAGCTGATTCCGCGCGAATGGATCGAATTCCAGCAGCGCAAAGAGCTGATACGCAAGTTCACCACCATCTCCGCCGGCATCGCCGCCGTCTGGATTTTGGTTCTGCTGATTGCCTTCAGCATCTTTAAGGCGCGCGACGTAAAATTGGCCGGCGTGAAAGAACGCGCCGCCGCCGTCGCCCCCGCCGCGCGCCAGGCGCTGCAGAACCAGAAAAAGCTCAATACGCTCAAGGCCTACACCGACCGCTCCGACTCCGCCTTGGAATGCCTGCGAGAAATCACCCGTACCCTGCCGGCCGGCGATATTGAATTTTCAAAGTATAACTACACCAAAGACAAAGGCATAAAGCTGGACGGCACCGCGCTCAATGATGATTTGGTTCAGGAATATTTCTCCTCATTGGGAAAATCACCCCTTTTCACAGAACTCAAGAATCAACGCTCAGAGGACAGAAACATCAAAGGCGTCCAGCGCGCCGTCTTTTCGGTTAATCTGACCCTGCCCACCGGGGAGGATGAAAAATGAAAATTTCCCACCGCGAAATGATTCTCGGCGTTTCCACCCTTGCCTGCATTTTGGGCGGCGTCACCTGGTGGATGATCGACGGCCAGATTGACGAATGGAAAGCCCAGGCGGTTGAAATCGAAAACCTCGAACAGCAGATCCGGCTCGACAAGCGCCGCATCAAAATGCAGGAACAGTGGCTCGGCGAACTCAATGACCTTCAGAAAGACCTGCGGGTTTTCGACGCCGAGCAGCGCTCCGTAGCTCCCGAGCTGATGAAAACCATCAAGCAGATTTCCAGCAAACATGGTGTCGACATTACCCGCAACCAGCCCCGCGGCGAAAAGCCGACCGGCGACCTGCTGGAACAGGGCATCAACTGCACCTGGCAGGGCACCCTTGAAGCCTTGGTCGGCTTCCTGACTGAGCTCCAGCAGCAGGGCGTCCGCTACGACGTCCGTACACTCAATGTTCAGCCCGTCGGCAAAAATACCGGCAAGCTCAAGGGCAACATGGTGATCCACTGCGCCTACACCCGTAAAAACTAGACACCAGGCAATAGGCAACTGTCTATTCAACACCAAATAACTTAAAACCTGAAACTTAACACTTAAAAACCTCCCCATGAATCTCGAAGCTGTAATCACCGGTGACTTTCAGGAAATCTGCTACATTGTCTGGAATAAAACGAAACAAGCCATCGTGTTCGATCCCGGCCACGACGCGCCGCTGATTGAACAGACCCTGATCAAACACGGACTGACCGTCGCCGCCTATGTCTGCACGCACGGACACGCCGACCACATCAATGCCCTGGCAGAGCTGCACGACAAATATCCCGCGCCGATTGCCATGCATTCGAAAGATTGGGATTGGGCCTTCGGCGACCAGAACCAGATTGAACCGCACTATCCCGTTCCGACGCAACCCGACGTTGAAGACCTCCACGCCCTGGAAACCGCGAAAGAGTGGAACTTTTCCGGCCTGCATTTCGAATGCCTTGAAACACCGGGCCACACCCCCGGCTCCTGCTGCCTGCTTTTCTCCGAGGATAAGATCCTGATTTCCGGCGACACCCTCTTTAAAGGCTCCTGCGGCCGCACCGATCTGCCGGGCGGCAGTCCGCGCCAAATGAAGGATTCGCTGAAGACGCTCAAGCAGCTGCCGGATGATGTGAACGTCTACCCCGGCCACGGGCCCGGCACCACCATCGGCATCGAACGCGCCACCAACTTTTTCATGCAGTAGAACCTCTCGCGGTTTATTCCTCGCAGAGGCACAGAGCACGCAAAGATATTAATTCCTCACGCCTTTCTCAGCGAACTCTGCGTCTGCAAACCCCAGTTATCGCGGCAGCTTGATGTCGCGGCGGATGTAGGTTGGAACATCGAGATCCTGATTATTGAGAATGGTTGGATCAAGGTTCGCGAAGCGCCCTTTTCCAGTCATTTCCAGCGGCAACTCACCCTGCCGCGCACTTCCGCCAAACAGGCTGGTCTGCCGTCCGGAGGCATCGACCAGTGCTTCGCGCCACTGCTCGGCCGCCAACAGGAATGCCGACATTCTGCCCTCAAAATCCGGATCAATGACCACGCCATAGTTCAGCCAAGCATCGGCCGGCAATTGCTCCTGAAGCCGCGCCATAACCACATTGATTTCGCTCAACCGCAGATCGGCTCCGCCGGTTATGCCAACCACCGCGCCGGCAGCACTGGCCACTAGCTTGCCTTTGTTGAGCAGGCGATGCTGCACCAGCTCATCAGCCACAGCGGCGGCGCGTGCTTCGCCGGAGGCTTCGGCATGGGCAAAGTGGCAGAACCCGTCGCAGTTTCGCAGCATGGTGTGAATACAGGAAAAATCGAGCCCGCAAATCCCGCTCTGCGAGAGCATGCGTAGGAGCGAAAAAATGCCATCGCTCATCACCTCATGGCTGCGGGCAAATGCCTGCTCGGCCGGGAGGTCGGTATCGGCCCGGTCAACCAGCCGCTCGTTCGGAATGCGCACGATGGCATCCGCATGGGTCCGAATGCGCTTGAGCGACTCCTCGGCAATATTGGAAATCTTGCGCCCCTCAAACTTGAACGGTGTCGAGGCCAGACACATCACCAGCGCACCGGCTTCGTATGCGAGACGGGTAATCACCGGCACGGCGCCCGAGCCGGTTCCGCCGCCCAGCCCGGTGACGAGTACCAGCAGGTCCACCCCTTTCAGCTGATTGCGGATGCCGGTGGAATATTTTTCAACCGCCTGCCGGCCCAGCTCCACATCACCGCCGGCACTGAACCCGTTGGTTACCGTGGCACCGACATGAATGGTCTGCTCTACAGAAGAAGCTTCAAGCACGGTCATATCGGTGTCCACCACCGCCACGGAAAGCGACGGATCAACTCGGTGCATCGCCTCGACAGCCTGCACGCCGCTGCCGCCGACACCCATGACCAACATGCGCGGAACCCGTCTTGCGCGGGATTCAACTGAGACCGCATCACTCATGCGCACCTCCCCAGAACCACTGAACCAGCTTCCGGCTCAAACTCGGCTTTTCTTCGACCTTGCGCAGCGAGGCGGCATAACGGATGCACCCAATATGGCTGGCATAGAGCGGCCCCTCATTGACAGACGGAAGGCCCTGCACATCAACCGGGCGGCCATGGTTGCAGGGAACATTAAAGACCTTTTGCCCCAGATCGCGCGCCCCATTCAGGAAGGCGCCGCCGCCGGTCAGAAACACGCCGGCGCTGAGCGGAACATTCGGGCAATGCCGGTCGATGTGTTCCTTAACCAGCGCAAAGATTTCATCCATCCGCGCATTGACGATGGTGTTGAGCGTGACTGCGCGCACCATCTGCCCGCCGAATCCCTGCGACGCGGGCAGGGAAATATTGTGATCGCGCTCCATCAGGTTGGTCAGCGCGCTGCCGTCCTTGACCTTCACGGCCTCGGCCTGAGCGGTTGGAATCTGCAGCCCGACGGCAAGGTCGTTGGTGATATGATCGCCCCCCACAGGGAAGGAGCCCGCCGCATGGATAAAACCATCCTTGTAGAGCACAAAATCCGTGGTTCCGCCGCCGACATCAATCACCAGCACACCGGCCTGCTTCTGCTCTTCATTCACCACCGCCATCCCGGCGCAGAGCCCGGAAAACACGGCATCGGAACATTCGATCGGAACATCGTCGACCAGCTTGCGGAAATTATCGACCGTGCTGCGCTTGCCGTGAATGGTGAGCATATCGACGCGCAGCTCCTCGCCGGTCATCCCTTCGGGGCTGGTTACATTGAGCGTATCGTCGATCTGAAAATATTGCTGCAAGGTGTGCAGCTTGATGCGGTTGTCTGGCAGGGCCACCTTGCGGGCAATCTCAACAACCTCCTCAACATCTTCGGCGACCACTTCCATCAGCTGATTATCTTCAGAGTCGACCAGTTTATGGATACCGGTACTGGTTTTACCCACGGCCTGTCCGCCGGAGGTGATGAGCATGACGGAATGAATGCTCTTGCGCAGATTTTCTTCGGCCGACTTGAGGGCGGCGCGCACGCTGGAAATGGCGTGGTCCCGGTTGGTGATCTCGCCCTTGCGAATGCCGCGCGATTCCGCCTCGCCGATTCCGGTGACGGTCACGATGCCGTCATCGCGCAGCTCCCCCACCAAAACACGAACGGTGGAGGTTCCGATTTCCAGGACTGCAGTGGTTTCCATCGCCATTTCCCCGAAATCAATAGTAGGTCACCGGCACCTTGGCCGAATCCAGCGTGAGATCGACTTCCTTGACGCGCAGCCCGCGCCCGGTTTCAATTTTTATGACCGAGGCCAGTTTCTGCAGTTTGGGCTTCAGCGAAAAACGCGGCATGCGCACCCGGATGCCGCCCTGCAGGCGCATATCAATATAGTCGGAATATTTGATATCCAGGCTCTCAATCCGGATAAAGTTGCGCAGATAGCCGCTGCTTTCGCACAGCCCGATGATCTTGAGCGCGGTTTCCACATCCGCCACAGCAATGCGGTTGCTGCGCAACAGCTCGTCTTCAAGCCCCTTAATCACCGGAAGGCGCGCGTCACTCCGTCGGGTCGGGAGAACATATCCATAGCGATCAACCAGAAACGGAAAGCGGGGCACTCTCTTGCCGGCAACACGCGCCATGGGAATCCGTTCCTTGAGCCGAATGATGAGCGTGTGCGGAAGCTTGCGCTCCAGATAAACCGACTCCGCTCTTTTCTCTTTGATCAGCAGCGCCTGCTCAATCTCGTCAAAGTCGACCTCAAAAAGGTTCATTCCTTCACACAGACCGGTGTGCTCGCGAATACGGTCTTCCGTCAGATGACCATCACTTGAGATCACCAGATGCTGGATTTCAAACCGCGGGTTTTTCGAAAACAGTTTTTCATGAATCCAACCGAAGCCCGCCCGGATTCCAACCAGAGCGCCGACGACAATCAGCATCACCAGAATGACCGCCAGCGAGCGTTTCGGAAACGAAGAGTCCGCGCCTTTGCGCTTTTTGGCCCGCACATATTGCGGCTTTTTTCGTGCTGTAATCTTTTTGCGAGCGGCCATCCCCTACACCTCTGAATGAATTGGCCGACTATAGATGAGCCAGTTCCATGATTCGACAACAAAGCTCGGAAAATCCGATTCCGGCAGCCTGTGCGGCCTTGGGCAACAGGCTGGTGGCGGTAAAGCCGGGAATGGAGTTGAGTTCGAGCACATAGGGCTCTCCGTCGGGCGAGAGCCGGAAATCGACACGCCCGAAACCGTCGGCCTCCAGGCACCGGAAGGTCTGCAGGGCAATTGCCTGCAGGCGAGCCGCGGTTTCAGCATCGAGCTCTGCCGGAACAATATATTCGGTGTCGCTGGTGACATATTTGGAGTGATAGTCATACCACCCTGCGGCCGGCTTGATTTCCACCACCGGAAGCACCTGCCCGTCGACGACCCCAACGGTCAGTTCGCGACCGGGAATATATTCCTCCACGAGCACCTCAACGGAATGCTGAGCGGCACTGCGAAAGGCGGACTCCCACCCAGACTCCTCAAAAACCAGCTGACAACCAACGCTCGACCCCTCGCGCGGCGGCTTTGCAACCAACGGAACGGACAGACTCCGCTCAGCAGATGACCTGAGCACTTCGCCGCGAGGAACCGGAATTCCATTTTCCGACAGACTGTCGCGCGTCAAAATTTTGTCAAAGGCCACGCGGCTGGCCTCGGCGCCGGAGCCGGTAAAGGGCATTCCCTTTTCCGCCAGCAACCGCTGAATCCCGCCGTCCTCGCCAAAGCGGCCATGCAGGGCAACGAACACCGCCTCCACCCCCTCGGGAATGGACAGCTCCTCGGAAACCACATCAATTTCCACAACGTCATATCCCCCATCGCGCAGCCCCTGCGCAATGGCGGAACCGGATTTGAGCGAAACATCACGCTCCGACGAAATACCGCCCTTCAGCACCCCAACCTTGTTAAACCTTCTGCCCATTTTTCCTCCGTTGCACCTTTTGGATGAAAACATTAAACCGCAGAATGTTTTCCGCGAAAAGCCGGAAAAGCGCGGAGCATCGCATCATTGATCCCGCCTTCCGGGATATGATAAATAACAGCCATGTGGAAGTTTCTCAAAATGCTCATCGGCATCGGATTGCTCCCGATGTGCTGGGCCGCATCCGTGGCGGTGTACAATCTCTATCAAAACTCGGTCGAATCGGCGGTTGCAAGCGGATGGGAAGCGTGGGCACTACCGGCCGGATTCCTGAGCTGGGTCGCCCTCTTTTTCCTGCTGCCGCGGCCGGTACGCACCTATGTGCTCGGGCATGAACTGACCCATGCGCTCTGGGCCCTGATGATGGGCGGCCAGATCGGAAAAATCAAGGTGGGCAAGAGCGGCGGGCATGTCGAACTGTCGAAAACCAACTTTATCATCACGCTCGCCCCCTACTTTTTCCCGTTCTACACCGTTCTTGTAATCGGCGCCTACTATCTGGCCGGCTTGAGCCTTGAGGTGGAACCCTACCGGCTCTGGTGGCTGGGGCTGGTGGGGCTGACCTGGTCTTTTCACATCACCTTCACGCTCCACATGCTGGCGCAGCAGCAGCCGGATGTGCACGAGCACGGCCGGATCTTTTCGTATACCGTGATCTACATCATGAACGTGCTGGTGATCGGCCTCTGGATGGTACTGGTCGGCAGCCCGGAACTTGTCCGCTTCGGCGAGCGGATCGGAAAAGAGGCCGCATCGGCCTATGCGGCGACCGGGCAAAAAATCGACCTGGCCTGGGCGTGGGCCGCCGAATTCATTAAAGCGCCAACCCTGTAACTATTCCGAAAGCTCCAGCAGCTCAGGCGCAATCTCTTCGAGCATCTTGTGGCAGAGTTCTTCCACATGCTCGGCCGATGGCGAAACCAGCGATTGCTGGGCCAGATCAACGGCGCCGGAATAGTACAGCTTGCGGATCACATCTTTGATCAGCGGCGCCTGCGACGGACTCACGCTCAACTCGTCAACGCCCAGCCCGACCAACAGCGGAACCAGCTTGGGATCGGCCGCCATCTGACCGCAGACGCAGGTCCACAGTCCATGCTTATGACTGACCTTCACCACGTGGTCGATCAAACGGATAATGGCCAGGTGCGTAGGTTTGTAGAGGTGGGACACATTTTCGTTTCCGCGATCCACCGCCATGGTGTACTGGATCAGATCATTCGTCCCCAAGCTGAAGAAACTGACATGCGGCGCAATAATATCTGCAATCAGCGCCGCCGAGGGCACTTCGATCATCGTGCCGATCTGAATATCCTTGTTGTACGCGATCCCTTCCTCACCCAGCTCCTTCATGCACTTGCGCAGCATGGCATTGGCCTCGACCACCTCCTGCACACAGGAAATCATCGGATACATCATCCGAATATTGTCGTGCACGCTGGCGCGCAGAATGGCGCGCAGCTGGGTCCGGAACAGCTCGGGACGGGAGAGGCAAAGGCGGATGGCCCGATCGCCAAGAAACGGATTAAGCTCATCCGGCGTATCAAACCGGGCCGGCAGTTTATCCGCCCCGAGATCCAGGGTGCGAATCACCACGGGGGCCGGATGCTGACTCTCGGCGGCCTGCACATAGGCGGCCGTCTGCGCATCCTCATCCGGCAGCTCCTCCACTCCGAGGAACAAAAATTCGGTTCGGAAAAGTCCAATCCCCTTGGCACCGCGCGCACCGACCACTTCCAACTCATCGATCAGCTCGATGTTGGCGGTGATCGGCACCAGATAGCCGTCCAGCGTTTCCGGCGACTTGTCGCGCAACGTGGCAAGCTCCTGCCGGATCTGCTCCTGCTCCGCCGCCTTTTTGCGGTATTCCTCGAGCCGCTCTTCCGTCGGATTAACGAACACGAGGCCTTTGGCGCCGTCAATCAGCATGGTGTCGCCAGAGGCGGCGACCGCTGTAATGTTATGCAGGGCAACGACTGCCGGCACTTCAAGCGCCTTGGCCATGATGGCGGTGTGCGAGGTGGCGCTTCCCAGATCCGTGACAAAAGCCTGAACCAGCGAGCGATCGATACTGGCCGTATCCGACGGCGATAAATCGTGCGCAACAACGATGCACTGCTCGCTAAGTTGGGCCATGCGGTCAATCGCCTCGCCGGCGAGGTTGGCCAGAATGCGTTTGGTGACATCGCGAATATCGGCGGCGCGTTCGGAAAGATAGGAATCCTCCATCTTCGCAAACATGTCGGCATAGCGATTGGCGACCGACTGCAGCACCGGCTCAACGTTGATCAGTTCAGTTTTGACGGATCGGATGACATCTTCGATAAAGGTGCGGTCATCAACCACCAGCATGTGAGCATCGAAGATGCTGGCGTGTTCGTCGCCCAGTACTTTGGCCACCTGCTTTTGGATGTTGCGGATCTGCTCGTGGGTGGCGATAAGCGCCTCTTCAAAACGCACAATTTCGCAGGGAACCTCATCCGCCGAAATCGAGCGCTGGACGGCCTTTTCGGTGTGCGGCGTAATCAGCTGAGCCTTGCAAACAACGATTCCCGGAGAAACTCCGATGCCCTTCAGGGTAACCTCGCCTTTTGCACTCTTTCCGACCACCGGGCCTAATCCTCAAAAAATTTGTTAACGAACAGCTCTTCGATCTCGGCCATCGCCGCTTCAGCATCCTCTCCCGACGTCGTCACCTGCATGGTGCTGCCGGGATAGCCCTCGATCGTCATCAGGCCGATAATGCTCTTGCACGAAACCTTGTTACCATCTTTTTCAATGAAAATGTCGCAGGCATATTTCCCGGCCGCCTTCACCAGCAAGGCCGCCGGGCGGGCGTGAATGCCATATTCATTCAGCACCTTAAACTTTTTCACGATCTCCACCTCAGCCATGGCGCACCCGCCCTCTCGTGAGTCGGCCGATAATCTTATCGTCAAGCTCCTTGGCCGCATCGTGGCCGAGCTCCTTCAGCTTCTGGTTGAGCGCGGCCACTTCGACAATGTTCGCCATATCGCGCCCCGACCGAACCGGCAACGTGATACAGGGCACTTCAACCCCCATGATCGTCGTTGTTTCGGGCTGAACACCAGTACGATCTTCATCGCCGGTGGGGTGCCGCAGTTCAATCACCAGATCGAGTTCGGTCTGCCGGCGAATCGCCGCGACACCGAACAGGCTCGGAACATGAATAATGCCCAAACCGCGAATTTCCATGTGGTAGCGCGTCACCTCGCTCGCCCAGCACAGGATTCTGCCTCGGCTGGTTTTGCGGACCTCGGTAACATCATCAGAAACCAGGCTGTATCCGCGTTCAACCAATGAGAGTGCGGTTTCACTTTTTCCGATTCCGGGATCGCCACGCAGCAGCACGCCGATGCCCATCACCTCCATGGTCGTGCCCGGAATGCGCTCCTGCGGCGCGGTCAACTCCTCCAGCAAGACGGTACATTCGTTGACGAAATCCATCGTCACCATCGGAGTGCGCATCACCGGCACCTTATACTTTTCCGCCAGCTCCAGAATTTCGGGCGTCGCTTTGCGGTTGCGGGTGATGACGATGCCGGGGATCTGCTGTTCAAAAAGTTCAACCAGCCGCTTGGTCTTTTCCTTGTCGCTCAGGCTTTTGAGATAGGTAAATTCGGCCAGCCCGAAAATCTGCAGGCGCTGATTCGCAAAATACTGAAAGAAACCGGTCAGCGCCAGCCCCGGACGGTTCATGGCGGTTTCGGGAAGCTTGCGGTCCAGATATTGCTCGCCGGCAATAATGCTCAGCGAAAGCTTGTCTGCACCTTCATCCCACAGGGTTTTAACAGTAATGGCCACGATCCTTCTCCTTCAAAACAGCTCTAGTTGAGGCTTGGAAATTATGGGTAAAGAATGGCAAAACTCAAGCGGCGTTCTTCTTTTTCACAGAAAGGCCGGCCCGGCCCGCCATTCTTCACCCCGGCAGGTTCTATTTGTGATGATCCTGAATCTTATCGCGCTGCTTGCGCATCTGTCGTTCTGCATGCTCAATGGAACGGTCGATGGCATCGTACAGGTTCTCCGACTTTTCCGTGGCCGTAACCCGGATATGGTTCGCACCTTGGATAATGACCTCGGAAATCTGATTAATCTTTTCCGTATCCAGCACAACACGAATGGTTTCTATTCGCGGGAACACGCCCAGACACCGCTCAAGCTTGTCCTCGACATGAGCTTTAACGTTATCGGTTACAGTGACATTGCGTCCTGTGATGCTGACCTGCATAGGTTGCTCCTTTCGTTTGTGTTACATGCTGAACCGCGGCCCCAGATAGAGCTCGCGACTCACCTCGTCGTTTACCAAAAAATCGCTGTCTCCCTCGCGCAGCACCTGCCCCTCGCAGAGCAGATAGGCGCGGTCAACCACCGCCAGCGTATCGCGCACGCTATGGTCGGTAATCAGCACGCCCAGCCCCTTTTCCTTCAGCGTCTTGACAATCTCCTGCACATCGGCCACCGCCAGCGGATCAACCCCGGCAAACGGCTCGTCCAGCAGGATGATCGACGGATTCGTCACCAGTGCACGGGTAATCTCCAGCCGGCGGCGTTCGCCGCCGCTAAGTGTATAGGCCGGCTGTTTGGCCAGATGACTGATCTTCAACTCTTCGAGCAGCTGTTCAAGGCGGCGCTTGCGCTCCTTCCCCGAGATCGGCAGCGTCTCCAGAATCGACAGCACGTTATCCTGCACCGAAAGCTTGCGGAAGATGGAGGGCTCCTGCGACAGATAGCCCATGCCCATGCGCGCCCGCTTATACATCGGGACGTTGGTCACATCCTTGCCGTTAAAGAAAACCTTGCCGGCGGTCGGGCGCACCAAGCCGACAATCATGTAGAAACTGGTGGTCTTGCCGGCGCCATTGGGGCCCAGCAGTCCAACGATTTCGCCGGCCTTCACATTGACCTCAACCTCGCGCACAACTTTGCGCCCCTTGTATGCTTTTGCCAGTTTTTCCGTTTGGATCAGATAGGGTTCTGTAGCCATGTTCAGTCGTTCAAATCTTTCAGGAATTTTGCGCGGGTTGCCTCGTCAATATGCAGCAAAACGCGCGCGTTGGGTTCGCAAACCATTCGCCGCGTTTCATTCCAAACTGTGATCCGGTCACCCGTCATTATATGCTGTCCCTGCTTAACCTTCGGCCCGTCCTCCAGCGTGAACTTTCCTTCATCCGCGTGGTAGGCCGCACGTCCGGCCAGCGCTTTCCGGTCTTCTGTCTGGATTATTACCTCGGACAAGGCCTCAAGCCAATCTATTTTATTGTCATCTTTCAGGAAAATACGGGCCCTGCTGCAATTCATGGCGCCGCGCGGATCGCGCAGCCGGACCCGGCCATCCAGCTCAACCATTCGGTCCTTTTCGGCATAAACCATTCGATCCGCGCGGATTTCCGAAATCCCCTCGCCGCCGGCCACGCCGGAAACCTCCAGCAACACATTGGGTTCGCAGACCACCTTGCGCTCATCGCCGAGCCACGCCGTAATGCGCTCGCCGGAAAGGCGATTGATCCCATCCGTCGCGCTCGCGCGCCCGTCAAGCTGAACAAAATCGATGGATTCCACCCCGTTTGAGGTGGAAAAACGGCCGCTCAGGGTATCCGCCGCCAGCTCGCCGCGTTCATCAATCACCAACACATTGCCGCTCATTTGAACCAGGCGCTGCGCATAATCAAACACCAGCTGCGTTCCGGTCAGCAGCGTTTCGCCGGACTGTCGCCCGGCCTCTTTCAGCTTTTCCAGCCGCTGAACAAAGGGCGCAAATCCATCATTCGTGGCCACCTCGACTTCAGCAGCCGCCTTTTCAGCAGAACGCGCCGGAGCAACCTTTTTCTCCGCAGGCTCCTGCTTTGAGCAGGCAACAAGAAACAGGCTGCCGCACAGCGCAAATCTGGAAAGCAACCGGATCATAGCGTCAGCCCTTCCATATTTTTCGCCGACTCCTTCACGATCACCTTGGCGTCGTCGAGAATTTCAAAGCGGCTGGTATCGGACGAAAAGCGGAACCCTTTGCCGCAAATGGACATCTGCTCCATTTCGATCAGCACATCGCCATCCGAATAGACGACAAGAATACTGCGCCCGCCCTCTTCAACCGTTTCGGTGAAGCACTGCGGCGCGAACAAGGTCATGGCAACCGCGCCGTCCTGATAGACATCGAGCCGCAGATTGGTCACATCGGCCTTGCCGCCCGCTAGCACCTTGGCGCCGCCGCCATAGAGCTGAGCCTGAAGCTTTCCGTCCTCGTCATAGTACGGCACGCGCACGCCCGCCACCTCCATGCCGGCATCAAAATATTGATCCATTTTGGAGGGCGCAGGCTCCTGCGCATGTGTGACAACACACATCCCGAACAGGACTAGAGCATTAAGAAGGGTCTGCTTCATGGAATTCAACTATCTAACAGAAGGCCGCAAAAAACGCAAAGTAATCAACCCTGCATCTTTGCGGCCTTGGCGGCCTTGGTGCTAACTCACGCCCTAGCCCACTTCGACGAGGCTTGTGGTGTAGTCGGCCGGCGGCTCATAGCCGAGCAGCGTGATGCAGGTCGCCGCCAGGTTGGCGATGCCGGCGTCGGCGACCTCAACCTGGCGGGCGTTGGCCGCGCCGGACGGATCGAAGACAATCGCCGGAACCGGGTTAAGCGAGTGCGCGGTTTTCGGCTTCGTCTTGCCTTCGTCGTCGAGCTTCAGCTCGCCGGTCTTTTTGTCGAGCTCGCACATATCGTCCGAGTTGCCGTGGTCGGCCGAGCAGACCATAATGCCGCCGGTTTTCTTCAGTGCGTCCATAATTTTGCCGACGCCTTCGTCCACCGCTTCAACCGCGGTCTTTACCGCCGCCGGAACACCGGTATGGCCGACCATGTCGCCGTTCGGGAAGTTGAGGCGGATAAACTCGTATTCGCCGCTTTCAATCGCCTTGACGACCTCTTCGGTAATTTCATCGGCCTTCATGCGCGGTGCGTCTTCGAACGGGCAGACATCGGAAGGAATTTCCTTCCAGGTTTCCGTTTCAAATTTACCAGAGTTATTGCCGTTGAAGAAATAGGTGACGTGTCCGAACTTCTGGGTTTCGGAAATGGCAAACTGTTTCACGCCTGCATTGGAAAGATATTCGCTCATGGTGCGGTCGATGGCCGGCGGAGCAACGAGGAACATTTCCGGAACGCCGAGATCGCCGTCGTACTGCATCATACCGGCATACATCACGTCCGGTTTGGGGCCGCGGGCAAACTCGGTCAGCTCGTCGGCTTCAAACGCTTTGGTAATTTCCAGCGCACGGTCGCCGCGGAAGTTGAACAGAATCACGCTGTCGCCGTCGACCACCGGGCCAACCGGAGCGCCATCGTGCTCAATTACAAACGGAGGCAGGTCCTGGTCGAGGATGCCTTCGTTTTCGGCGCGGAAGGTTTCAACCGCTTCCATCATCGAAGCAAACATGCGGCCTTCACCCTTCACATGGGTGTTCCAGCCGGCTTCAATCATCGGCCAGTTGGCGTCATAGCGGTCCATGGTAATGTTCTGGCGGCCGCCGCCGGATGCCACGCAGTAATCCACGGAGCAGTCTGCGTTCATTTCCGCCAGGAAGCTTTCAATGCGCTCAATGTACTGCGGCGCGGAGGTCGGCGGCACGTCGCGGCCGTCGATCAGCGCATGAAGACGAACCTTTTTGATGCCTTCGGCTTTGGCCTGCTTCACCATAGCTTCGAAATGCTCAAGGTTGGAGTGTACGTTTCCGTCGGAGCAGAGGCCGATGAAGTGCAGTGTGGAATCTTTCTCTTTCACGTTTCCGGCGAGTTTTTTCCAGGCATCGCCTTCGTACATGGAGCCGGAGTTGATTGCATTGCGAACCAGCGCAGCGCCCTGGTCGAACACACGGCCGCAGCCGATTGCGTTATGGCCGACTTCGGAGTTACCCATGTCGCCGTCATCCGGCAGTCCGGCGGCACGGCCGTGCGCCGCAACTTCGGTGTAGATGGCATTTTCGCGAAGCCAGTCCAGGTTCGGGGTGTTTGCAATTTTTACATAGTCGCTCTCCGGGTTCTTACCAATCCCGACACCGTCCATGATGACCAAAACAACCGGACCCTCCGGTCCGCCAAACGCTTCATTTTTCTTCAACTGTTCCATGATATCCTCCGTCGCTCCGCATCCGGAGCGCTTTACATTGGTTCGTCTAAATTAAACAATTCTATGGCCACGGGTGAACTCCGATGAACTCGGACTTTTTATTTTCCGTGTTAATCTGTGTTTGTCCGTGGCTAAAATCCTGAAAATTTCAAAAATCGGCGCTGAATATGCCCTGCTCCGCCCGCCTTGGCAAAAAAATACCGTTATAGATTCCCGAGCGGACGGATGATCGCAACAGTCCCGTCATCTGGATTTATCTCGCGCAAAGTCGCAAAGAACGCCAAGGCTAGCAATATGTTGCCTTTGAAGGGACAGCATACCTTCCGTCCACGGACGATGAGGCCATCGCCCGCCAGAAAACACCACTGATGTTCCTTGTTCTTTTTTGCAAGACTTCTATAATGTGACTCCATAAATTAAATCTTTTTGAAGGGTGTTATGCGGACGTCCGTATATCACCTGTTATTAAAGTGCGTCCGCCTAACCACTGTTCGAAAAAATTACAAAAGGGATCAAATGAAGATACGAAGTTATGGTGCGCTGGTGGCAGTCTGGTTGGTATCATCGGCAACCGGGCAAACTGCAATTCCCGGCACGACAGAAACCGCACCACTGCAAAGATCTTTGAATTGGAGGAATTATTCATTGAGCAACAGTACAGCTTCCTTCCCATTGCACCACCATCGGAAGAAATTTATCTCCACTCCAACAGTCAGGTTGTTCCGGTGGCGTTCGACAATTTTCCAAAGCGTTTCCAGAAAAGAATTATGGCGGAGTTTGATAAATCCACCGGAATCCCGCTTTACTCCATAACCATTGAAGAAGATCCGGTCAGTCGCCGAACCATTTTCAGGAATGCGTTCGGCGTTGTTATTTTCGAGTTAGAGCCTGAAGAAAACTACAATCCTTTTGCGTGGCCGGAATGGAAATTCAGTCTCGCCGAAGGCGAAGCCCTTGATCCTTTTACCCAATGGCTTTACGACCCGGCGCATATCGCCGTTTCGTTTACACTGATTGATTCGATTTATTACGAAGCCTATCTTGCGGAAAAAGAAGCCCTGCGTCTGGCAGCTGCATCAATGCAGCCCATGATGATGACCATGTCGGCACCGCTGATAAAACCCATTGCATCCATGACCACCGGAAGCAACGGGTTGGTTACACTCAACATTTCATTGCTGGACACTTACGGCGGTTATGTTGAAATTTTTGACCGTGACTGGCTCCAGTATTGGGATGATTGGGAACTCGCCAAGAGCTGGCTTCCAACCTATGGAAACCAGCAGGTTTCATGGCAGGACAATTCATCGTCAGGAAAGAACCATAGATTCTACTACATCGGCGACGCGACCGATGACCCCGAAGGTGATGGCTTCTCAACATTACGCGAGGAACTGCCCACTGGAACAGACCCTGCGGTTTTCAATATGATCGATGAAGATAATGATGGAATGCATGACTGGTGGGAAGCCAAGCTTTTCGGAGGAACCAACCAAGTCGGTTCAGGCGATTTTGATGGTGACGGTTTGCTCAACAATGAAGAAATAGTCTATGTATCATCAGGTTCCGGCTCCCCGTCAGTCACCATGAGCAGCGACCCGTCCCTGTTTGATACAGACGCAGACGGGATGGATGATGGGTTTGAAGAATCTTACTACTGGCTGGATCCTATGGATTCTTCCGATGCAGGAAGCGACCGGGACGGGGACAATCTCACGAATAAATATCTCACCATCCGTGGCACGCTCTACCGTTAGGTTTTGGCAGTCTGAAGTAAATGGTTCCGGAAACTGGATTTTGAAAGGTAGGGAGCGACCGCCGGGCGCGCCGCACTCCGAGTTGTCCCGCCATCTAATCGCGCCGCAGCTTTAACGAAGGAGGAAACCCGGCGACGGCGGATCCGTCATTTCCAACGAGTCAGGTCGAAGCCTCGGCCAAGACTGATGCTTGGAAAACCTGCCCCCATCAGCGAAGGTTCATCTGTTATCCCTTGTTTATTTGTTAAAACCCTTGTGGTTCATGAATTCCCAAATGCGATCCATCCAGGTGTAGCTGCCCGTGCCCGGAGCGGCCTTTCTCTGAAAGCAGTGCCCGCGTTTGACAAGCGTATGGAGATCGGACTGGATTCCCATCCGGCGGAGCTGCTCCCAGCATTTTACCGAATTCATCGCCGCCCAGCCGTCCGCATCGCCGTGAATGAACAGCATCGGACAGCTCGCAAGATCAAACGAAAATTCAGGAACGAGCCGCGCATCGTCTTCGTTGCCGCCCGTCTTATTGTGGAAGTCCGAGCCGTCCGTGAGCGCGTACGCCGGATAGATGGCGATCGCCCACTGTGCGTTGCAGGGAATGTTGTCCAGGTCGTCGATCGGCCAATAGGAACGATGCTTCGAGCTGGTTGCGCCCATGAGCGTCAGGTGGCCGCCGGCCGAGGAACCCATGATGCCGATGCGGTCAGGATCGAGTCCCTTCGCCGCAGCCTCGCTGCGGACAATTCGAACGGCGCGCTGCAGATCCTGCCACGCCGTCGTGTGCTTCGCCAGCCCGCCCAGCGGACGCGGCGTGCGGTATTTCATTGTCACGACCGCCATGCCCTTTTCGTTCAGGTAACGCCGTGTCGGCGCGACTTCAAATCCGTCCGGAGCGTTGCCTTTGTAAGCGCCGCCCGAGTAGATGATCTGGATTGCCTTTGTCTTGAGTTCTTTCGGCATGTGCCACTCGAGATACGGCAGGCACTGGTTCGTCTGCACATCCGGCATTTTGCCTTCCGGCCAAACCGGTTCTTTGCTGTACTCGCCTCGCGCATCGTCGCTTGCATAGCGGGACATCAGATCGACTTCTTCACCGAGGCGCCCGTCAAAATTCATCTGGCGGAAGAATTCAGCGATACGATCCATCCAATGATCATAGGCGGTGCCGTCTTCGCCTTTGTTCGGATCACCCATAAAACCGTGAGGACGATCCGCGAAGAGATGGAGCTCGGCCGGAATTTTCATTCGACGGAGCTGGCGGTAGATCTGCGTGGATCCATTCGGCGAATATCTGTCCGCTCCGCCGTGGAAGAGAGCCATCGGACACGTCTTCTCGTCGAACCTGAACACGTCCGAGAGCTGAACATCAATCGCATCGCCATCGCGGGTATTGGGCCCGGTGAGTCCGTCTGTGAGCGCATAGGCCGTGTAGACCGGCACCGCCCAGTTGACGTGACACGGAAGCCGGTCAAGGTCATCGACCGGCTCGTACGCCGGCGTGAGCGAACTCGTCGCAAGCAGGACCGTCAAATGCGATCCTGCGGAAAAGCCGAGCACGCCGATCTTCTCCGGATCAAAGCCGCGCTTTTCAGCATCGTTGCGTACGAGGCGGACGGCGCGCTGCCCGTCCTCCCACGCGCTCTGATAAATGGGCAGCCCCTGAGGACGCGGCGTACGGTAGGTAAGGCTCACGCAGACGAACCCAAGCTCGGAAAACTTTTTTGCAACACGGTCAATCCACACCCCGTCGCAGCAACTCTGATAACCGCCACCGGAAATGAGCAGCATGCATCCGCCGTTTTTCTCCGCAGGCGGCTCGTACCAATCGAGATGCGGCATCCTATTATCCGCAGCAACAAATCCCGGAGCTTTCACCTCCTGAGTGGTCGCCGCGATCTGTTGGGGCTGAAAATCAGGGATCTTTCCTTCCGGCCACAGCGCGATCCGCTCCCCGGCAATAGCCAGACCGGCGACCAGCCACCCGCACCCGAACATAACTATTTTTTTCGTCATATCGCTTCCTCTATTTTCCTCATCGCAATAAAGCAACGATCATAAAACAAACCTGTTCCCCGCAAAAAACAGCTAAAGCCCTTAGGCGCCCTTCGTGTGTGCTTAACGCGCCCGGAGGTCGCGTTCCACCTCACTCAACTCCGAGTTCCAAGGGTTGGAAGGAGGCTGAGCCTCCACCCGATTATTTTTCCAAACATTGGAAATTTATTGCGCGGCAGCGACACGGCCGGTGAAGAAACCGACGACGCGGTCGAGAATTTCATCGACCGAAGGAGACTGCTCTTTATCACGCCGGAAGCCGTGACCGGCTTTTTGCACAATCTGCAGGGTACAGTCCGTTCCCAGCTGATCGGCTTTCCGCTTGAAGCGCAGGGAATGCTCCATGTTCACGATGCCGTCGCTGTCGCCGTGAAAAATCAGTACCGGCGGACAGTCGGCAGACAGGTTGCAAAACGGGCTGATTTCCCGGTATGCCTCCGGCTCATCTTTGAAGTGGCGGCCCATCCGGTCGCTCAGCGGGCGCAGCCCGCCGTTTTTTTCGATCGAAATGGTTTCATAGTTTTCCATATCGCACGGAGGATAGAAGGCCACGGCTCCGCGCAGGTGCACATCGGCTGCGGCCAGCTCCGGGGATTCACTCAGCTCCGCATTGGCGGTTGCGGTGGCTGCCATCAGCGTCAAGTGTCCGCCGGCAGACTGGCCCCAGACAAATATGTTTTCGGGGTCGGCACCCAGCTCTGCGGCATGGGCGGCCACATAACGAACGGCATCGAGCGCATCAACGGTGGACTCGCGCATGTAGATGTTTTTCTGTTCATTCACTTTGCGGTATTCAACCGACACGCCTAGAAAACCTTTTTCAGCCAGTCGGTTAAACAGCTCGGCGGTCAGGCCTCCAATATTCTTTGAACCAACGCGCCAGCCGCCGCCGTGAATAAAAATGTGCACGGGACAGGTTTGGCTGTTCGTCTGCGGATAATAGAGATCCAGCACGCACGCCGGATCGTCGTTTCGGTACGCAATATTTTTCCGAACCTTGGAAAACGGCGCGGCCTGAAGACTGCCGGCCACCGCAAGAAGAGCTGTAATAAGGATGAGTGTTTTCATAGTTGTAATTTTTTGAAGTAAACAACCGTCAGTCGGCAGAGTATACCTTGTTATTTTTCCAACCTTTGGAACTTTTGGGTCAACCGACGGACTTCGTTGATGACCAGCGGACAAGCCGGTTCGATAATCCCATGGCCGTAGCCGTCGAGTTCCATGATGCGAGTGTCCGGGTGCCCCGCTACACGCATCATGCGCATCATGTAGGCGTTTTCCTCGTAGCGGCCGAGCATTTCCATTTCGCGGTCGCCGGTAATCAGCAGCAGCGGCGGTGCGTCGGGCCGCACATGAAAGAGCGGCGCCATCTCATCCACAATCGGCTGCGTACGGCTGATCCCGCGTTCGGCACGGACTGTCAGGTGAGTAATGGTATGCCCGCTGAGCGGAATCAGCCCGGCGAGGCAATCGGCATCGATTCCGAATGCAGCCAGATAGGATTTATCCAGCCCCACCATACTGGCGAGGTAGCCGCCGGCCGAGTGCCCGGAGAGAAAAACCAGGTTTGAATTGCCGCCGTACTGCTCAATATGCTTGAGCACCCAGGCGACTGCGGCGGCGGCATCCTCGACATAGCCGGGGCTTTGCACCTTCGGGTTCAGTCGATAATTCACGCTGACCACCGCGACCTTACGGTTCAGCAAACCGGGCGGAAAATGCTTGTTGCCATTCCTCAGTCCGCCGCCGTGGAACCACACGACCGTCGGGAAGTCCGTTACGCCGTCGGGAAGCCAGATATCGAGTTTGCAGCGCTCCACGGCATACGGATCGTCCGACTCGCGATACGACAGGTTGGAATGGATTGTCTGCGCGGACAACCCACCAGCACACAACAGGATCAGTAAAATAATTCGTTTCATTACAAGTACTCCGATTTTACGGAATCGTCACCGTGACGGTTTCGGAAGCCGTTCCGACTCCGGCGAGGTTGGCTCCGGCAACACAGTAATAATACGTTTGCCCCGACACGACATCTAAATCCGTATACGAAGAAACGGCGACCTCTCCGGTCAACACTTCGAACGGTCCCGATGCGGACAACGCGCGCTTTACCTGATAGGTACAGGCATCCGCATCCGCAGTCCAGTCCAGCAGCACACTGCCGGAGCTGCCGTCTGCCGTCAGGCCTGACACCGCGTCAGGAACAGAACAATCGCCGTACCAGAACGGCCCGTGATCGGAAAAGCTCCAGAGAACGCCGTCCAGGCTGACTCCCAGCCCCCACACGCGCCCGTTTCCAAACACATCGTCGGTCATCAATGAAGTCCAGGTTTCGCCGGCATCCGAGCTTTTAAACACCCACGATCCGGTTCCGCTGATCAGACCCAGTTCCCCGGCATAAATCACATTGTCATCCTGAGGATCTATACAAACCTGCAGGAGATCGAGCCGGCCCAGGGAATCCGCAACAAACCCATCCGATTCGTCCTTGAAGTCCAGCGTGTCGTTCGGGATGTCATAGATATACAGTCCGCCGTCATGTCCGATGTACAGTTTGTCGCCGGCGGCGTTCAGAACCACCGATCCGATAAAGCTTGAAGCAAAATATCCGTTGTACCCGAGGTCTTTAAGCACCGTGTAATTCAGGCCGTTCTCCGTCGAGCGATAAATCCGATCCCCGTCAAACAGATAGACGGTATCTTCGTCATCCGGGTCCACGGCAACAATCTGCTCGCAGTTGGTGGCCCCGATGTCGGTCCAGGTTGTTCCGCCATCCAGGCTGAATACATCGCCGGCATAGATATAATCGGAATTCTGCTCGGGAATAATGACCGCAGCCTTCTGTTTTCCCTGTGTTCCATCGACAATCTCAAAGTTTAACCCGCCATCCGTACTCTTCTGGAGCACCCCGTCCAATCGCGGGGAATGATAGCCGATTCCCGCCCAGACCGTGGACGTGCCGGAGTTACCGGAGTCATTCACAATCACAGCGCCCAGCGCATCGACCTTTCCATAGTTTACCGCCGACGCGCGCTCAAAGGACTGCCCGCCGTCAAAGGTCACCATGACTCCATAATCCACCGAATTAATCAGGAAATGATTCGGATCCATCTCATCGACAATCAGCCTGAGCCCGCGGAACCCGCCATAGTTCTCATTGCTCCAGACCCAGTTTTCACAGGCATTCGTCGTCATAAACATGGAGCCGTAATTAAATGCCTTCATCCAGGTGTCCTGTTTGACCGGATGCGGTGCGAAGGCCAGCGGCGGCGTCAGGTTGTGGCTGTTCGAGGTGAAGGCAAAGCGGTCTTCTGCATCCCGGTTGTTCTTCAGCTCCCAGGTGTCGCCGCCATCGGTACTGAAATACGGACAACGCCCCTCCCACGACCAGGCAGCTCCGAGCATGACATGGTCCGGCTGAAGAGGATGAACCTTTATGTCATAGAAATAGGCACCGGCATTGATATTCGAAAGAACTGGCAGGCCGGATGCCGACGTGATGTCGACCCAGCTATTGGTTCCGGTCTTCCGATAAACCTGCTGGTCATCCACGATGGCAAACACCCGGCCGGTTGTTGAAGAATCCGCACACAGCGCGGTGATATAGAGGTCTCCATCAAGACCGTCATTCAACGTGCTGAATGTCACCCCGCCGTCTTCACTTTTAAAAAGCCCCTGCTCCGTTCCTACATACAGCAGGCTGTTGTTTTCCGGATGAACCTGAACGGCCGTCACCATGGAATTGCTGATAGTTGACGTTCCGACCTGAGCAAAAGAATCCCCGCCATCCATACTGGCAAACAGACCCTCTGATGAACCCACGAAGATCATTTCGCACAGTCCGGAACTGCTGCTGTATGAATCCGGCACAACCGCCACGAGGTTCATGGTCAGGTCCCTGGGCATTCCCTGCAAATTAAAATGTTGGGAAAACGCCCAGGTTTCGCCGTTGTCTTCACTGATATAAAGGCCCTTGGTCGAAATATCGATCGCCCCGTTTGCATCAGCCAGGGCATACAGCCGATCCTCGGCAACCGGGTCGACCGCCAGTCCGCGGATAAAATACCCTTCAATTCCATCCATCTTTGACGTCCAGGATGCACCGCCATCATCGCTGCGATAGACCCCGGCAGTATCGATTCCCATAAACACGGTCCGGTAATTATTTTTCGGAGAAAAGACAATCACCCGCGGCACCTGTGACCCGTCACCGCCAATCTCTGCGCGATCCCGTTCCCCGGAGTTGCGCACCATCATGTTATGCCAGGAAGACACCGGTTCCCCCAGACAGGCAATATTGTCCACAAAAAGCTGCCCGACTTTGGTCAGATAATCCGAATCAATCAGCGACAGCCGAAAGGTCACACTGGCTCCGGCAACCAGAACGGTCTCGGGAAGAGACGTCAGGGAAACATCGTAATCCGCATATCCCGCAATGGTCGAGTTCGGCGAAAACGTCCCGGTTGCAAAGTTGTTCGTCAGATCCAGGTCACCGCCCACAACACTCAGGCTGTATCCGTCGCTGCCTCCGGAATACTGCCGCCAGGCATCAAAGCAGAACCAGGTCAGCTCATAACTGTCTGAGGTGTTGTTCTCAACAGTTATATCAATGTGCGATGTGTTGTTTGTATTTTTGGTCCAAAAGGCCCCATCGTCTCCGGCAGTCCCGGTTGTTGCACCGGTGCCCAACGATCCGAATGTTCCATCCTGAGATCCATACCCAGGTGTCGTAAGCTTCCAGTCATCGCCGAGAGTCCCGTGATCGCTCCAGACCTGATTCCCCTCAAAACCATCCGCCTCAACCGTTGCATTTTTGTTGCTGTAGCTTGTAGTAAGTGCACATTTATCGAAGCCCACTAAAACTGTATCGGCCGGAGCCTCAACGCCGGACAGCATAAATAAAAGCCCTGCAAAAAAAGGGAACATGCCGCATTTCTCCTTCATGGTTTTGTATTAAGACCAGAATCTTATTCAACCGGGCACTCACTCCTCATGCCCGACTTCCTGCAACTCACTTCACGGCAATCATCACCGATTCAGACACAGGGCCCTCTCCCGCCAGGTTGGCGGCGGCAACCGCGTAATATACGCGTTGATCTTTTACCGGGTGCGAATCAACAAACGAATGTCCATTGACGCCGCCCTGAATAACATCGAAAGGACCGTCCGGAGAAAGAGCCCGTTTCACCTGATAGGTGTATGCGCCCTCCACAGGAGTCCAGCTGAGTCCCGGCAGCCCCTGTTCAACATCGACCTTCAGCCCGGTAACCGTTGCGGGCACGTCCATCTGTCCGTACCAGAAGGGACTGTGATCCGTAAACGCCCAGAGAACGCCATGCAGATCCATACCCAGGCCCCAAATGCGGCGGTTCCCGAACACATCATCCGTCATCATCGACGTCCAGCTTTGCCCGCGATCCGTGCTCTTAAACACCCAGCTGGCGGTGCCGCCGATCAGGCTGAATTCACCAGCATAAAGAACGTCGGGGTTGTTCCGATCGATCAGGATCGTTGTGATATCCAGCCGTCCGGAATGGTCCCGAATCAACCCGTCTTTTTCCGTTTTGAACTCAAGCACACCGGAAACCATGTCGTATACAAAGATTCCCCCATCGTGCCCGATTATAAATGTTTTCCCATCGGGGGTCAGAACCGCCTCCCTGAATTCATGTTTAAACGGGCTGGTGCATTCCAGATCCTTCAGCAGTTCACAGGTTCGACCGTGATCGTGCGAAATAAACAGTTTGGCACCATTGTAGAGATAGACGGTCCCCTTCTTATCCGGAGCGGCAGCGACAATCTGCGCCCCGTTCTGTGCCCGGACCTGTGTCTATCTCTGCCCGCCGTCAAGACTGAACACATCACCGGCATAAATGATATCGGCATCCAGCGGATGCATAAATACAGCCGCCTTCTGATTGGCTTCCGTTCCGGGAATTTTTTTGAAGTTCCGCCCTCCGTCCCGGCTGATCTGAAGCACACCGCACAGCCTTGGGTGATGCTTGCCGATCCCTTCAATGACTGTAGCTGTTTGCGGGCTGTCGGCACCCGGGAGGATAATTCCGTGCAAGGCATCTACCTTTCCGCACCGCTCTGCTTTGGCGCGTTCAAAGGATTGCCCGCCGTCAAACGTCACCAGCGGTCCCAAATCGATCGTGTTAATCATAAAATGATTGGCATCATCCGGGTTGACCACCAGCTTCATCCCGCGCAGCCCGCCATAATTGTCGTTGCTCCATTCCCAGCTTTCTCCGGCATTTTCGGTGCGGAAAATTGAACCGAAGTTAAAGGCTTTCACCCAGGCATCCGGATCCGCCGGATGCGGCGCAAACGCCAGCGGCGGGAAAATATACCTGTCGGCCTCTTTATGACGGGATCCAGCATTAAACCGTTCTGCCGGCGTTTTATGATCCCGGCGCACCCAGGTTTTTCCGTAATCCTCACTGTAATGCGGTGATCCGGCGGGATAGTTCCACTGAATGCCCAGCATCACCCGATTCCCCGCAGCCGGGTGGACCCGAACGGCATACATGCGCCCCCGTGCATTTTTGCCCAGAACCGGACTGTCTGAAGGAATCAGATTTTCCCAGGAGCCGCCGCCGTCCTGCACGTACAGCTCCTTCTTATTCACGATCACATAAACCCGCTCCGAGTCAGGGTCAACAGCCAGATCAATCACCTGTGCCGGCTGCGGCAGCCCGTCATTGCAAAGAACAAACGTTTTGCCCCGATCCGCACTGCGATAGACCCCCTTTTCGGTTCCCGCATAAACAACCCGGTTATCCGAAGGCAGAATCTCGACATCCATAATCACCTGGTTTCCAAGCACGCCCGATACCCGGGCAAACGAGGCGGCTCCATTTGTGCTGGCGAACAGGCCGGCGCCGCTTCCAACCAGCAGATCACTGCAGCGCTTCAGGTCCTTAGAATACGAGTCCGGAAAAATCTTAACCAGGTTCAGGTTTCCATCGCCGGGAAGCCCCTGAAGGTTCAGTTTTTGAACCATTTCCCACTGCTCGCCCTTATTAACCGACCGATAAAGTCCCTTCCCCTTGCTATCAAATTTGGGATGGGCATCCGCGATGGCATAAACACACTCAGGAGTGGCCGGGTCGATCGCAAGGCCTTTAATAAAATAGGCTTCAATGCCGGCCATCTTTGAGGTCCACGAACGCCCGCCGTCATCGCTGCGGTAAACACCGGCGGTATCCACGCCCATATACACCGTGTTGCCGTCCGGGGTATATTCCAATACCCGGGGCACCTGTGTCCCGTCACCACCCTGCAACTGCTGATCGCGCTCCCAGGCATCACGCACCATCATGTTATGCCACCGGGCCTCCTCCGCAGTTTCTTCAACAACCGGAAGCCTGCAACCCGCAGTTCCTCCGATAGCCAACAACATGACACCCGTAAGCCAAACCCTGCCCGCACCAACCTTGAACCCCATAGCAAAACTCCTGTATCAGTTTTTATCCTGCACCAACTACAGGGTTTGCCCCGCAGCCATCCCCATAATTGCGATATTATCAATATTTAAACGTCCTCTGGAGGAAGGATCTCGATCCGTCACCCTTAAACGAAATGTCACGCTCTCGCCCGCTGCCAATATCGTTTCCGGCAGTTCCGAAAGGTAAATATCAAAATCTTCATAGTTACTGGACGATGCAGATTTTCCCATTGACGTAATATCGCCGGTCGCAAAATTTTCCACAGTCTTCCAATCGCCGGCAACAACACTTAATGTATAGCCATCGCTCCCCACAGCATATTCCCGGAACGCATCAAAGCAGAAGCAGGTCAACTCGTAGCTCGTCGCAGTTTTGTTATCGATCCGGATATCCATATAGCTGTCATCACCTTTGTTCGCAGTCCAAAACGCCCCGTCATTCCCGGCGCTTCCTGTCGTTGCACCGTCCGCTAAGCTTCCGAAACTGCCATCCGTCGAACCGCCGGAATGTCTTGTGAAACCCCATTCATCACCCAGCTCGGTGTCATAGCTCAACGTCTGCAGGCCATCAAAACCAGGAGCTTTAATACGCGGCGACTTCGTTGGGTACGTTGACGTAATGACTATTTTATCAAACCCAAGCAGAACAGAACCCGACTTGGGAGTGTACTCAACGCCAAGAATGGCAATATTATCGACAAACAATTGCCCGTCCGCTGCCGGAGCGCTATCCCGCATAAGAAGTCGGAATGTAGCTTCTTCACCGGCAGCCAGAACGTTATCGGGAAGGCCCGCCAAAGAAACATCATAATTCACATACCCCGCCACAGATGAGTTTTGCTTAAAAGTCCCTGTTGCAAAGTCGTCAACCAGCGCCAGATCCCCGGCCACAACACTCACGCTGTATCCCTCACAGCCCTTAAGCCACTGCCGCCAGGCATCAAAACAGAAATGGGTCAGCTCATAACTGTCTGAACTGCCATTCTGAACAGTGATATCCATGTACGATGCATTCGTTGAATTTGCAGTCCAAAAACCACCATCATCTCCCGCAGATCCAGTTGTTGCTCCGGTGGCCAACGATCCGAACGTCCCATCTTGAGATCCCCAACCCGGGCCTGTCAGTTTCCAGTCATCACCCAGCGCTCCGTTATCGCTCCACTGCTGAACCCCGTCAAATCCAGCCAGCTCAACCATTGCCGTACGGTTGCTGTAGGTTTTGGTAATTGAACATTTATCAAACCCAACCAACACCTGATCCGCAACAGCTCCGGCCGCAAACAAACCCGCAACCACAGCACCAATCCATCTTTTCATTTTTTCCGAACTCATTCCTACTCCTATATCCATATGCCCCGCACGGTCTCGCCGCGACACAACTCTTGATTCTTTTCCAGGCACCGATCTGCCCATTTAAAGCCGGCGACGTCAGACATTCCGCCCGAACCGGTCAGCTCCCAAAGCCCGCAGTCTTCACCGCGGTCATAAGGCATTCTTCACACCTTCTTTGGGAACTGCTTCAAATCCGTCCTATCCGCTCAGTACTGCAACCCGTAGAATTTTTGCGTATCGCCTGCTTCCACGTAAATGATCACATTCGTACCGTCCGACGATGAATAATTCAGGTTGGTTGTCAGGAAGGCATTCACTCCGTCGTCAGAATGAGCAACCGCAGACCAAGCGGACTCATCAAGGGACGTCTTGGAGAGCAGCGTAAAGTTCGTCAAACTCCCGACGACATCAATCGTCAGTTTGATCTGATTCCCTAAAACCGGCTCAAGGCTGACAAAAGCGGCTTCCGGATCGGGTTCGGGGGGGGCGGTTTGATCCGTCACCATTCCCAGAACGGCAATATTATCGATAAACAACTGTCCGCTCGAAGACGGCGCGCTATCCACCATCTTAAGACGGAACACTGCTTCCTCTCCGGGAGTCAGAATATTATCGGCAAGATCCGTCAGAGAAACATCATAGTCGTAATATCCCCCAATCGACGAATTTTGCGCAAAAGACCCTGTTGCAAAGTCGTCAACCAGAGCCAGATCCCCGGCCACAACACTCACGCTGTACCCCTCACAGCCTGCAGGCCACTGCCGCCAGGCATCAAAACAGAAACTGGTTAACTCATAGTTGGTCACCGTGTTATTCTGAATCGTAATATCCATGTACGAGGTATTATATTCATTGTCCGTCCAAAAGCCTCCATCGTCCCCGGCAGTCCCGGTTGTTGCTCCGGATCCCAGAGAGCCGAATGTCCCATCCTTGGAACCATAACTCTCGCCCGTAATATTCCACTCATCGCCCAGCGTTCCGGTATCGCTCCAGACCTGATTTCCCTCAAATCCGGCGGCCTCAACATTTGCGTTTTTGTTGCTGTAGCTTGTCGTAACCGCCCCTTTATCGAAACCAACCAAAACGTCTCCCGCCTCCGGAACATACTCAACGCCGAGAACTGCAATATTATCGATAAATAATTGTCCATTTTCAGCCGGCGCACTGTCCACCATCTGAAGCCGGAACACCGCTTCTTCACCGGACGCCAGAACCGTGTCGGAAAGGTTCGTTAAAGAAACATCATAATCGAAGTATCCACCAATCGACGAATTTTGCGTAAACGTCCCGGTTGCAAAGTCATCAACCAACTCCAAATCTCCGGCCACAATACTCACGCTGTAACCCTCAGCGCCTTTAGCCCACTGCCGCCAGGCATCAAAACAGAAACTGGTCAGCTTATAAGTGCCGGCACCGGTATTCTGAATCGTAATATCCATGTATGAGGTATTATTTGCATTGTCTGTCCAAAAACCCCCATCATCTCCGGCAGAGTTGGTCGTTGCCCCGGTGCCCAGGGAACCGAACGTCCCGTCCTTGGAACCCCAACTCTCTCCCGTGATTCTCCAGTCATCACCCAGTGTTCCGTTATCGCTCCAGACCTGATTGCCTTCAAATCCGGCGGCCTCAACATTTGCGTTTTTGTTGCTGTAGCTGCCGGTGAGCGCCCCCTTATCGAAGCCCACCAGCACATCATCCGCCATCGCTCCCAGCGCAAACATCCCTGAGACCGCAGCCACTATCCACCCGCACTTCTTTCCTGTTCTCATGCCTGTTCTCCTTTGTCGATTAACACTCAGTTGTTACGTAACAACAATTACCGCTAAAAATTTATTTGTCAACGCCTATTCCACCGAAAGCGTTCACCTGGAATTCACCACCCTGCACCCAAAGTCCGTTCGCCAGCAAAGCAACCGCCGTTTCAAAAATAAACAGAATCCACGGAACCCAACCGGACGAGGTATACGGCGCGCCCAGCCACCTCACCTTATCGTTGACGTACTTAACTTACACCTACCGGCCTGCTCTAAACACAACCAAGGCAACCGAAAGTTGTCTGCGCGCCGACATCACTTACTTACGCATCCAAATGGACCGGACAAAAAGAATTCCAAACATGGAAAACCCCAAAAACCCCAACGTAGCGGGCTCCGGTATTGCTTCTCCCAAAACCGCAATATTATCAAGAAACAACTGTCCGTTCGAAGATGTCACGGTATCTACCATCTGAAGCCGGAATACAACTTCTTCACCCGAAGCCAGAACGTTATCGGAAAGACCCGCCAGATAAACATCATAATCGGAATAGGCTGCAATCTTCGAATTTTGAGTAAAAGTCCCGGTTGCAAAACCGTCAACAAGATCCAAATCACCGGCCACAATGCTCACACTGTACCCCTCACAGCCCCCTAGCCACTGTCGCCAGGCATCAAAGCAAAAATAGGTTAATTCATAACTCTCTGAACTGTTGTTTTGAATCGTAATATCCATGAACGATGTATTATTTGCATTTGCAGTCCAATAGCCTCCATCATCACCCGCAGTCCCGGTTGTTGCTCCGGTGGCCAGCGAGCCGAACGTTCCATCCTTGGAACCATAACTCTCACCCGTGATATTCCACTCATCCCCCAGCGTCCCGGTATCGCTCCATTGCTGAACACCCTCAAATCCGGCGGCCTCAACCGTTGCATTTTTATTACTATACAGGTAGGTGAGCGCCCCCTTATCGAAGCCCACCAGCACATCTGCTACTGCTCCCAGCGTAAACATGCCGAAGACTGCAGCCATCATCCACCCGCATTTCTTTCCTGCTCTCATGTCTGTCCTCCTTATCAGGTTTCTACCCATAACTTTGTTTCGTAACAAAAAAACCTATCATCAAAAAACGATTTGTCAACTCCCAATCTGATCGAATTATTTTTCTTCAACAACCGGCACATCCCGCAACCCTGCACACAATCAGTTGTCTGCAGGAAATGCCTTCTTCAGCACCCCCAATCCCTGCAGCCACTGTTTACATACATTCGGCCAGCCGGCTGTGCCGGGAACCTCCTGCGCCAGCCCCAAACCGTGCCGCCCTTTTCGATAGATATGCAGCTCGGCCGGCACGTTCGCTTCGCGCAGGGCGAGATAAAAGGCGACGCTGTTTTCCGGAAGCACCCCCCCGTCTTCGTCCGTATGAAACAGGAACGCCGGCGGCGTCTCCTTGGTGACCTGTTTTTCGTTCGACAAGCTGAACAACAACTCCTCAGAAGGATTGTCGCCAAGCAGGTTGCGCGGAGACCCCTTCTTTCTCGTATAGGGTTCACTAAATGAAATCACCGGATAGCAGAGAATCATGAAATCGGGCCTGCAGCCGAACCGCTCGATGGGATCTTTCGCATCGGGGCTGCCTGCATCAAAGTGGGTTCCGACCGTCGACGCCAAATGCCCGCCTGCCGAGAACCCCATAATCCCGATACGGTTCGGGTCCAGTTTCAACTCCCTGGCCCGGGCTCTCACGGTTCGTATGGCTCGCTGAGCATCCTGAAGCGGGGCGGGATGCAAACACCCGCCCCGGCTCGTTCGATACTCAAGGATGATGCCGGTCACTCCCATGGAGTTCAGCCACTCGGCAATCTCATGCCCTTCGTGTCCCATCGCCAGACCTCTGTAACCGCCACCGGGACAAATCACGACAGCCGTGCCGTTCATGACATCCGGGTCCGGAAAGCAAATCGTTATTGCCGGCCTGTCCTGGACGGGATCATTTTCTCCTGCCCCCGGCGCACCGTCCGGCCAAAGAAGTTCCCGTGCCGACTCCCCGGCAAATGATGCACATCCGCACAGGAGCGCGCACAGCATTCCGGTTGCAATGTCAGCTTTCATGACTCGCCCCTTTTAGTTCCGTAACTATGACTGACAGTAAAACACATCATGATTCAATGAGTCGTTTCAATCAGGCCGCAGTCAGGAATGATACTGCGAGACCTGCGCCCACTCCGACAGCGCACCTTCTTCTCCGCATTCCAGAACCGCCTGGACGCAGTAAAAACAAGGCTCGTCCGCCCCGCCGGAAAAATCCGTAAAGACCGGCTCCGGCGACCATCCGGCAAAAACCGGCGCCTCCTGTCCCGCAGGCTTTCTGTACACATTATAATGCGAACAGTTTTCCTCCAGGTTCGGCTGCCACCGCACACGAACCGCAGACGACGTAATCCCGGTGGGATCAATCCGTGCCGCCGTTACGCCGGCCGGCTTCCCGGCGACAGAAGAATCAGATCCGATGCGCACACGGATCTTTCCTTTGCGCTGCAGATGAAGATAAACATAGGCGTCATCTTCTGAACAGGAACTGATTCCAAACCCGTTCCGCAGCCTGAACTGATTGTTTTCAAACACAGCTTCCTGGTTGAACTGCACCCGGGTGTTTTCTGAACGCTTGGGGATTCCCAGAACAACCGGCTCACCGGTTAACAGGGCCACGGTAAATGCAGAGGTTCCCGGATAATTTACAATATCAGCATGCAATACTCCGCCCTCCCGGTACACCGCAGCCGGCAGCGTGCACTCTGGATGCAATGGATCCAGCTCGCCGTCTTTCTGCACACGGATAACCGGCAGCGCCTGCGGATCAACAAATGATTTTCCGGAAGAATCCAACGCTGCGCCGTTGAGGGCTTCCCCGTTTTGGTCCGTCCAAAGATCGTTATAAATCACCAGCGAAGAGGACTCATCAACGGCCTTGAACCGAAGCTCCGCACGGCCGACAGCATCCACGGCGCGCTGAGCGTCAACGCGACAGCCCAGCTCCATAAAGGGACGCCATGTCTTCAGATAAGATGCTTCAGATGCGGTTTCATAGCCTTCGTCTTCCGGCAATTGACGATAGTAACTCTCCGGATCGCCGGGAATATGGAAGCTTTTCTCAGCAACCGGCGCGTACGGATTATTCAGCACGAGGTTTCTGCGCACAAACCGTCCGCCGAAATATTCATCCATTGCCGTTCCATACAACGTGCTTTGACGGGACTGGAAGCGATGATGAATCGTGATGCAGGCCGAAGAGCCCTCGGCAAACACAACCTTGAAATGATTCTGCCGTCCGGCAAGAGCGTGTTCGCGAAGATCAACACCAACCGTGTTTCCCGCGGAAACGGAGCATGCGCCGGACACCGGACGGCCGTTCAAATACACCTCTTCAATCGCGATGTCCGCCGAGCCTGCATTGCGAATCTCGAACCGGGAAACCTCATGAGTGCCGTCCGGCACATCAAAAAAGCCTTCCATATCCGCAACAGGTGCGGCCTCAGGAACAGACGCGGCATCCAATACTTTGCGACAGCCCGCCAGCGGCCCCGTATAATCAACGCCGTCTTCAAACCTGAAGCCGGCGGAGCCGGCCTTCAGCAAGGTTCCGGCGGCGATGCCCGGAGACATCAGTCGCGACCCGGCGCTGCGGTTTTCATAGTCGCCCTGCCATGCGTAATGCGGAATCCACGCCTCCCCGTACGATTCCGGGTCATCGGTGTTCATCCGGATGGTTGAGGCAACCATCATGACCGCCCGGCGCACCTTTTCGCGCAAATAAAGATCCGACGGATCATGCTGCAGGATGCCGGCCGAGGTATAAATGTCCTGGAAGTATTCGCCATCAGTCGATCCCGTGGCCGTATCCAGACTTTCATCGGTCTGATACTGGGAACAGTCCGAGCGGGGATATTCAAAATTCACGTCAAGGAATTCATCCCCGGCCTTTTCGCCGATGTAACGCATGTAGTTGGAAGCCCGGCGCGATGCCAGCTGAATCCACTGCTCATCGCCGGTCACTTCATACAACCGGATCAACCCCTCCGCCCGGTAATGAATGGCATCCCGGGAACGGGCCCAGCTGCGGATATGCATGGACGTATAGTAGCCGTACAGCTTTGCCGCATCGGCCTCGCCGGCCAAACGATCCGGCACAGCCACACCGCCATACACGGGATGTTCCATGTAGCCGACCCCGCGTTCATACAGCGCTTCATGCAGCAGCTCCGGGCGGCCGGACTGGCGATACGCCTCCACAACCGCCGCATGCATCGTTTCCTCGCATCCGCAGACCGTAATGGTCGGAAGCTCGGATTTGTACTGATGCGAAATCGCCGGCATCCCGCCCATCTTTGTGTAGACGTTCTGGGAGTGCAGATATTTGTCGACAAAGGTCAGGAGCGCAGTGCGAACCTCGTCATCATCCAGAACATGCAGCAGCATCGCGCATGCTCCGTAAAAATAGTTTCCGCACCCGCAGTATTCGAAATAGCCGATGCGCTTTTCCGGGGAAAAACGGTCCAGATAACGGGTCGAAAGCACGTAGCGCTTCACGCCTTCCAGCACCGCGGAATCCACGTCGCGGCGCAGCGCAATCTCAATCAGCGACAGCAACGGATACGGGCGGATCCAGAAAACCTCTCCTCCCGCAAAAAAGGTTTTCGCGAACGAATCATAAAAGAAGAGCGGAAAGCTTCCCCGCTCGGACTGAAGTCCCGGAGCCGCCAGCCGGTTCAACACCCACTGGCAGGCCGCATCAACCGGATTCCCCGAACGCGCCGGCTCGTCCCGGCATACAGTAACCGTTTCCGTTTTTACGAATTCATCATCATAGAAAATGCGGTATTCGTACTCCTTCTCAACCATTCCGTAAGGGAACGGACAGGAGAGGCTGACTTCCCAACGACCGTCCGGCTCCGGCGTCGCCGTGTAAACGGGAATCACCCGGGACGTCTGGATATAAAGCACATCATCCGGCGAAGCCGTTTCCAGCCGAAATGCTGTATTATGCCCGAATCCTTCCAGAGGCAGTTTAAACCGATGCATCCGGCCGCCGGCAAGCGCACCCAGATCATGGTCATGCCACTCAAGCTCTTCTCCGTCGAGTGCATCATTATCGTTCCCGCCGATCCGATACAAAAACACCAAACCCTGAATGGGTTCCGGGACATACATTTCCAGCTCGAAAAACGAACCGCTCACTTCCGGCTTCACCACAGGAGTAAATGACGCAAAGCCGTTTTTGGCACCGTGAAAACCAAACCCATAGGTCACCCCGCCCTCTTCGGCGGGATAGGACGGATACTTTCCGCCAACCAGTTTCTTCAAGGGGCGGACAAATCCGTTGTTCATCGGAATAAACAGGTTTGAATGCCCTGCATTCACAAGCTCAACCCGCACGTTCCGTACAGACGCATCCGCACAATCACTTATTATAACCTGATCAAATGGAGACTGCTTTTTCATTTACACACGTTCGTTTTCAGTTTTCCGGACAGCCGCACTGTCCTCCTCGTCACAAACCTATCGGGAAAAATAGGTTCTTCGTAAATTACATGGAATCAATTCTATGCATTTCTGACCGGATCACAGGATATTCAGGATCTCTTTTATAAAGTATTCCATCCGGTTCATCAGCATGCTCTCTTCCCTTCCATGCCCGCCTCGATTGTCGTTTCAGATCATCAACCGTTTTTCTGCTGAGCAACAAATGGATGAACTGGATTCACATCCCGACCATCCTGTTATCCGGTCAAAAACTATTCTATTTCCCTACACCTGCCACAACATATTACGAGGAGCCAATATTTAATATAAACAATGCCCCGCGCGGAATTTACCATCGGCCGATCGGCTCCGCCAGCGGGCGGCGGGCATCCGCCATCACGCGAACAAGCTTTTCCATCATTCGGGCCCGGATTTTCGGAGCATGCTGTGAAATATTGTAATGCTCTTCGGGATCCTCCTGAAGATCATATAACTCGACGACATCCCGATCCAGGTGAACCGAAAACCGGTAGCGTTCATCCACCACGGTTCGTACGCCCGGCCCCTCAACCAGAACCGCATCCCGTCCGGAACTCTGTCCCTGAAGGATCGGCAGCAGGCTTTGAGCCGTACAGCGCTGCCGGGGAAGCTGACACAGCTCCAGAATTGTCGGCATCAGGTCATAGGCCATCACCAGCCCGCTGTTCACGGATCCCGCCTCGACCAATGAAGGATATGAAATAATGAAAGGAACATTCACCAGGCTCTGATAATGAAACTCTCCCTTGAGCCCAATCCCGCGGTCTCCCAGCAGCTCGCCATGATCCGCCACAAAAATGACCACCGTGTTTTCAAGCTCCCCGCTGTCCCGCAAGGCCTGCATCACCCGCCCGACGTTCTTATCAATCAGGCTGATCATCCCGTAATAACAGGCAGCCTGAACCTTCCAGTCATCGGATGTGTGCGTTGCGAAGCTCTTTCCGTTCTCGCCATTATCCTGATCGCAGAACTGTTCCACATATGCAGGCAGGGACTCCATAAGCGGCAGCGGGTCCGGCAGGTCTTCCGGACTGTACATCCGGTCAAAAGGTTCCGGAGGATCAAACGGATGGTGCGGATCATAAAAACTGCAGTGGGCCATGAACGGGCGGCTCTTATCGCGCGTTTCCAAGAACTCAATAGTGCGGTCCGCCGTCCAGGTCGTCCGGTGCTGCTCTTCAGAAACCGGACTTCTGCAGGTCTGAAACGCTCCGTCCTCGTCAAACGGCCCCAGATGATTGACCGCATCCAGCCATTCCGGATGGTTCCGGGCAATGGATTGCGTATACGGAGAATAAAATCCTTCAACCGCCTGCACCTGCTCAAACCCGTAATATGGAAGCCCGCGGCTGATCTCGCCCGGCTCCAGAAGCTCCCGGGCCGAATAAGACTCCGGGTCCTTATACGCCTTTCCTTCCGGAAAACGGCTGATCGGACCGAAATGCAGTTTGCCGGCAGCAAATGTCTGGTATCCGGCCGTGCGGAAAACCTCCGGATAGACCGGGAAATGTTCCGGCAGCACAACCCCGTTAATCATGCTGCCGTGCACCGACGGATGCAGCCCCGTCAGCATCGAACAGCGCTGGGGAACACAGAGCGGCTGGCAGACATGTGCATTCTCGAAACGACAGCCGCTCTCGGCCAATGCATCAATTTCAGGAGTCTGAATGATCGGATTGCCATAACAGCCCAGCGCATCAGACCGCAGCTGGTCGCAGATAAAAACCAGAACATTGGGGGAAGCTGTCGGCGTTGGTTTAGGCATTCGAATTTCCTGAATTTAAGACTGAACGGTCACGTTCGCTTTCGGATGACAAAAGGCTTTCTGTAAGTGTCGGTTTTTCAGGAAGCAGGCATCTGTCAAATCATTGATATGCGCTTCGGCCAAACCAATACAGGTATCCGCAGCCCCATAATAAATCTTCACCATCCCGTTATCTTCCAGAATCGCATTACTTGTAAATACAACATTAGGCACACGCCCCATCAGCTCATACCCTTCCTGCGGCCAGAGCACCGAATCTTCTCCGCGAGCAATCAACTTCGAAGGATCATCCAGATCCAACAGGCAAACGCCCAGGCTATAAATGAATCCATTACACGTATCACCAACACCGTGATAAATACACAACCAACCCAGCTCGGTTTTAATGGGCACCGCACCGGCGCCAATCTTAAAGCGATCCCACAACCCCGGGCGCGTATCCATGATCTGGGTTGAATCAGTCCAATTCACCAGGTCGTCCGAATAACTCAACCACATCCGCGACGGCTCGAGCTCGCTTTCCATCGGACGGTCCAGCCGCACATAGCGTCCATTAATCTTTTCCGGAAAAATAGCGCCGTTGCGGATCGGCTCTTTTACACGCTCCTGCTCCACCCGCTCATACGTCACAAAATCCTTTGTTTTCACCAACCCAAGGCTGGTTCCGTACTCGACCGATGCACTGGCATACATAATCAGATATTCTTCACCGAACTTGGTGATTCGAGGGTCATACACACAGGTCTCCGTATACCCTTCTTCAAACCCCGGCCACTCGACCGGCTCCGGATCCACCGTGAAATTCACGCCATCTGTGCTGCGGGCCAGCCAAAACACAATCGGCCCGGCCGCGACGGCAGCATCCATCATAACAATATATTCGCCGTTATGCTTAACCGCCCCGGGATTCAAAACATACATCACATCACTCTTCGGCATCATGGCCGGAGAAAGCACCGGATTTTCAGGATTTCTAACAAATACACTCATAATAACTCCTATAATTAAATAATGATCGCGCCCTGTTTAACTTCCGTTCTCAGGCGACTGGTTTTCAGATTCCTTTTTTGCATGCCGCTCATCCAGCAGCGCACGGGTTGCGGCGGCCCGCTCTTCACTAATCGGATAAAAGTGAACCAGAACAATTCCGATCAGCAGAGCCGCGAACGGAATAGCGGAATAGCAGACCCGAAGGATAAACAGCGCATCTTCGGACTGGTTTGCGCCCAGTTCCGCCCGGAACCCGCTCGCCTGCAGGAGCACCCCGACAATCAGCAAACCAACCGAGATGCCGATTTTTAAAAAGTTGGTGTATATCGCGTTATACATCCCCTCGCGCCGGACGTTGGTGGCAACCTCATCCTCATCGCAAATGTCCGCCACCATGGATGGCGTCAGAATCCACAAGCCACCCAGGCCGGGCGCCATAATTGCCAAACTGATGAACTGCATGTACGGCCAGCGGGGGTCAAACGTGAAAAACTTCGTTCCCGCGCCCACTGCGGCAAAGGCCAGCGTCAGCATCAGCGTATGCTTTTTCCCCAGACGCCTAGAAACCCAGTTCACCAACGGAGCGGCAACCAGACCGCCGAACACCCCGTAAACGGTTCCGCTGAGACCCATCAGCCAGGACGCCCCCTTCTCGTCACCGCCGAACACATAAAAAATATTAATGTACGAGCCCATCTGGTTCACCATGAACACACCCAGACAGGTCAGCACAATCACCGCCAGCAGCAGAGAAAAGCTGCGGTTTTTCAGAACAATCTTCAAACTGTGCCAGAAGGGTTCTTTCTTCTGCCCGGACACCGCTTTCGCCAGGCGTTCCTTGCAGCACAGCGCCGGGATGGACGTGCTGATAATCATAATCACGGCAACTCCCAGCGAAATCGTCTTCATTCCGTCCAGCGTATTTTCAAAGCAATCCATTTGCGTAAGGCGATACATCCAGTGCATCGACAGCCCCAGTGACGACGCAAAAAACGCCCTAAAGGACATCACCGTGGTTCGCTCGTTGTAATCAGGCGTCAACTCGCTGCCCAGGGCATAAAAAGGAACAGCAAACACTGTATAGGCCGTATAAAACAGAAGGGAACCAACCAGCAGCCAGACAAACTGCGCATTGTGCGTCCAGCCGACCGGAACCCGCCACAGCAGAACAAATAAAAACGCGCCGATCAGCCCCCCCGCAAGAATGTACGGACGACGACGGCCGAACCGCGTCCTTGTATTATCCGAAATGGATCCCATGGTCGGATCCGTAAACGCATCCCAGATTCTGGAACAAAAGATAATCAGACTGATCAAAACGGGATTAATCCCCAGAAAAATATTAAACACCTGGCTCGCCATACTGTTAATGGAGTTCTGCATCAGGTTGTCAGCGGCTCCGCCAACCCCGAACGCGGTTTTCTCCCAAACCGACAACACCTTTTTTTCGCTATCTCTGCTTTTCTTCATAACAAACTTTCCGACTCCCGCACCTTTCAATGACTCCGCCCTCTCGGCCGCACGCCTTTAGTTTCGTAACAAGATGCGACACATCACCGGATCTGTCAAATCTATTTACAAACTTCTCCCGGACGAATCAGCCGCACGTCGAAAAACGATACGTCCCGCCGCCAACCGAATTGAAACTTCCGTCCGGCAGGATCACAGTGGCAGAGATTCCGGCCGGAACCTCGCCCTCAAAAACAACCCGCGCTCCATCACGCTTCCAACCACTGGAAATTTTTCCGAAAGGACTCCGATGCTCGACACGCACCCAGTCCAAACCGGCAACCGAATGGGGTTTTATGGTTACATGCCGAAATCCCGGATTGTTTTCGTCAGGAACGATCCCGCCGAGATACTGGAACATCCAGGCATCGATATCGCCGAACATAACGTGGTTCTGAGACCCCGAACCGTCCCAGTTTTCCCACAAGGTGGTCGCGTCCTGGTTCAGCCAGTTTACCCAGCCGGGAAAAGCCGGCTGTGTGATTAACTCATACGCCAGTTCCACATATCCATTCTCCGCGAGTGCCCGTGGAATATATTTAGCACCCAGAATGCCGAAATCCGAACGCACTCCACTCGCACGAACGGCATCAACAAGCCGCTCGACAACTTCACCCTTTTCTTCCGCACCAACAAGCCCTTGATACACGGCACATGCCATTGCTGTCGGCTCTCCTTTTGCGTACAGCCCGTCCCCTTTATAAAAAGCATGATTGAATGCGCTCTTAATCTTTTCTGCACGCGCTGCATATACGGCCTGATCCTCAGCCCGCCCGACGATTCCGGCCATCTTCGAAAGCAGCAGCGTGTCTGCGTAATAATATCCAGTATCCGTCAGCGCCCGATCGACCATACGACTCTTATCCGGATGACACCAATCCCCAAGGCCGAACGAAACAAGTTGCTCCGTGGCCCGCGAAGCACAGTAATCCAGATACAGCTTCATTGCATCGTAATGTCGCCGAATGCTGGAATCATCACCCGTATACACATAGACATACCAGGGAATCAAAAACAGCGCACTGTCCCAGGCCGGACCGCTCCCCCAGTTGTAACCCCAGCCCGCCGTCGGAATAATTCCCGGCAACTGGCCGCTGGGCCGCTGACAGTCCGCGAGTGAGTTCATCCAATCCGCATAACTCGAACCGGCCGCAAAATTAAACAGTCCGGCTTCCGCCGCCAAATGCGCATCCGCAGTCCAGCCGTTCTTTTCGCGATGCGGACAATCCGACGGAATTCCGACAAAATTGCCGACATACGAACGCACCGTGTAGTCATGCAGTCGATTCAACGTCTCGTTCGAAGAAGAAAAACGACCCACTCTCTCGAAAGCCGTATACACCACGCGCCCTTCCAGCTTCAGCAGCTCAACATCGCCCGCCACGCTCACATAACGGAATCCGTGAAAGGTAAACCGCGGCTCCCAAACTTCCTCCCCATCTCCTTTCAAGATGTAATGGTCCCGCTGGAACTGCTCATCCATCACATAGCTGGAAATATGCTCCCGATCCACCTCCCGCGAAGAATCCAGCAGCTCGCCGTATTTTAGAACCGCCTCCGATCCAGCAGCGCCTCGAACCGTAATGCGCGCCCAGCCGCTTATGTTTTCCCCAAGGTCATACACCCGCACTCCGGAGTCACACACCCATGAATCCACCGGCGACAGCGTCTGCATCACCTTACAGGGCGGCATCGTCTGGCGGACCAGTTCACCGCCGGGTGGCGCCACCTCTTGCGCAGCAATCCATTGAGATTCGTCATACCCGGCTTCAGACCATTGGCCCAGCTCCAACCGGGCGTCATATTTTTCGCCGTTACGAAGTCCATCAAAAACAATCGGACCGGATGTCACCTGCCACGTTGTGTCGCTGCGCAAAACAACGTCGCCATCAACCTCCATCTGCAGCAGAAGCTTCGGATAATCCCGCCAGGCTGCCTTATCAAAGTGCCATACCTCCGCGGAATGGCAGTTGTACCACCCGTTGCCGAGAATCACCCCAATCACGTTTTCCCCAGCAACCAGGTACTCCGTCACATCGTGCTCCACAACATGAACACGCCGGTCATACTGCGTCACCACCGGATCCAGAACCTGAACCCCGACTTTTCGCCCATTCACATACAACTCATAAAAGCCAAGCCCGCACAGCTTCACAAAAACCCGCCGCCCCGGCTCAGGTGCATTAAACACCTTTCGAAAATACGGTGCCGGCAGCACCTCTCGCCGCCAATCCACCATAACCGCCCCCGGCGGCCGGCATCCAATCCACTTCGCGTCCCAATCCCGCTGACTCACAGCTGCACCTCCCAAATTAGAGTTACGTAACAATAAGATGATCGAATAGATTGTCAACAAAACCAGCGTCTGTTATTTTTCGTTACATAATTACAGGTTTTATAACTCCATCGTACCCGCTCCAAAACATGCTATGAAACAGATCAATGTCCGACAAATCGCCGCCGAAACCGGCGTATCCATCGCCACCATTTCACGTGTCATCAACGGGAAAAGCGGCGTCGGCGAAGAAAAACGGAAACTGGTGCATGCCGCCCTCCTGAAACACAACTACGTGCTGAACTCCCATCTTGCCAAAGAGCGCAAAATTGCGCTTCTGTGCGGCACATCCCACGGAGAATACGTGGGAGAACTCTTCAATGGAATTCATGAATACGCGCGCAAAAACGCCATCAACACAGCCCTGATCTTTAATAATGAATCCCTGAAAATGACCGCCTTCGAACAGCTGCGCGACCAGCAGTGCTCCGGCGTCATCGTCATCGCCCCCAACCGCTTCCGCAATGAATTCGACACACTGGCCGGCTCCGAGCTGCCGGTCATCCTGATCGACGAAACCGTTCGCAAGGACGGACTGGGCTTCATCAATCACGACGCGGCAAAAGGCTCCAAAGCCGCAGCAGAACATCTGTTGGAACTGGGACACAAAAACATCGGATATATCCGCTACGGAATTCGCACAGCCAATCACACCAACCGCTTCAAGGCCTACAAAACCGTACTCAAAAAAGCCGGCATGGACATTCCGGATCACTGGCACGTTGAAACCGATGCAGACAAACCATCTCTGGAAGCCGCATATCAAGCCGCATCACAGCTCATGGAACAGGCCCCGGAACTCACCGCCGTCATGACCACCAACGACTCGCTGGCCATCGGCGCAATGAAAGCCATCATCGACTCCGGAAAAAGAGTCCCAGAAGACATTTCCATCGTCGGCTACGACAACTACGACTTTTCGGAATACACCAACCCGGCACTGACGACCGTTCATCATCCGATCCGCGAAATCGGCTTCCAGGCCGCCGAAGCCATCAACACCTACTTTCAGGATCCCAAACACACAGCCCTGCCGCAAAAAAGCCTCCCGACCCAACTGATCATCCGCGACTCAACCTGCCCGCCCCGGAAACAAAAACCGGCCACGCGACGAAAAGGTTACTGACCCTATTTCAGGCGATCACGGTGCGCACGGACCTGCCCGGAGGTCGCGTTCCACCCAATGCGTTGCTCGCGCAGCTCTATTACTTCGTTAACTCAATCGCATCCAGAATCAGAGCGAGCGCTTCGCGCCCGATTTTAGCGACAGGACGGCGGTAGCCTTCCGGCAGCGCGTTGATGTGTTGCTGGAGCATTTCGCCGTTCTGCGGGTCGTCCTGATAGATCAGCCCGACATCGGGATCATCGAGCCCGAAGTCCGGCTGCGGATATTTTTTCCAACCACTTGTCGCGCCGGAGCCGGGCGAAGGCGGATTGGAATCCACCGCGTCGGTCGCGCCCTCTTTTTCCAGGGTTTGGAACAATCGGGTACGCATGCTTTCCAAGGTTTGGAAAAAATCTGGATCGACGGTGACGTCGCGGCCGTCCATTTCCATGGCCGGGCCGCTGATATCGAACAGCCACTCTTTGCGGTCGGCAGCGCTGTAGACATATTTAAAATCGCGCGTTGCAAGCATGTAGAGACCGAGATCTTTCTGCTGGAACTGACTGATGACACTGCGTGTCTTTTCTTTGCCGGCGGCGATTTCCACGAGGTTCGTTCCATACGATTCAGCATCAACACCTGCGGCAGACAGAAGCGTCGGCCAAATGTCGAGCAGCGAAACCGGCGTGTCGCACTGCCCATTGGACGCGAAGTTTTTCGGCCAGCGGGCGAGCATTGGAACGCGGACGGAGGGGTCGAGCATGGTGCGCTTGCCGACGGAACCGTAGTCGCCGAGCAGCTCGCCGTGGTCGGAAGTGAGAATGATGAGTGTGTTGTCGAGTTCGCCCGATTCTTCCAATGTTTGGAAAACGCGGCCGATGTTGTAATCGACGAACGAGACGCAGGCCATGTAGGCGGCGCGCAGGGTGCGCATCAGGTTGCCGTCGCTTCCGTTGTCGCGCCACTTGTAGCGGTTCTGGATTCGATTCCAGATGCAGAGCAGACCGTCGCTGTTTTCCGGCACAAACGGATAGCCGCTCTCTTCGGGGCGGTAGAGTTTGCTCCACGGTGTCGGCGACTCAAACGGAGGGTGCGGCTTGACCCAGCTCGACCAGAGAAAGAACGGGCGCGAAGTATCGCGGCGCTTCAGAAAGTCGATGGAACGGTCGGCCACCCAAGTAGATTGATGGTGTTCGGGCGGAAGCTGCGACGGCTGCGGAATATAATAGTATTCGCTGCGCAGGCCGCCGTCTTCGAGCACATGGCCGAATCCGTGTTCCTTCAGATAAGAATAATAGTCGTTGCCGTCGTGCTTCACCTCTTCGGCGACATCGCGGCTTTCGTAGCCCCACATGCGCAAGTGGTCGGGCGTAAAGTGCATCTTGCCGGTGCCGTGGGTCTGATAGCCCGCATCGCGCAGGTGCTCCATCAAGCTCGGCAAATCCTGCGGCATGGCGACGTTGTCGGTGCAGCCGGTCACATGCGCCGGCTGGCCGGTGACCATGCAGCAGCGTCCGGAAATGCAGACCGGCGACGGCGTGTAGGCGCGGGTGAAGGCGGTGCCTTCGGCGGCCAGCCGGTCCATAGCCGGGGTTTTGATGGTGTCGTTGCCCAGCGCGGCGATCGTGTCGAACCGCTGCTGATCGGTAAATAAAAGTAAGATGTTGGGCTGCTTCATAGGATATCGTTCTCTTCTTTTTTACGACCGAATCGGCCTACGGCTCTCCCAGGCCGAAAATGCGTTCGGCTTCGAGCTGAGTATCCTCAAGTTCTCTCGTATGCAGGGTATAGTTCACCCCCACTTCAAGAGAGTCCCCGACGTCCAACTCGGTCAGCGGACCAAGCAGCTCCAGCTCGATATAATCGGATGAACCGGACGTAAAGATTTCCAGACTGCAGTCCGAGTCGGGATACGACCGGCCGGACAGGCGCGGCGTGCTCATTTCCAGACAGACCTCGTCTCCAACCCACAGCATGCGCTCGCCGTCCGAACCGACCTTCCGATTCTCCGGATCGCGGGAGAATGAGACCAGCCCGTTGGTAACGGACAGGTCAGACGGCGGCGTCTCCTTCAACAGGGTGTATCCAGAGGAAAACACGGAATTGGATACAACCGGAAAAAACAGGCGCTCCGGGTCCTGCAGCTGCGTAATAGTCCAGGCACCTATTGTGCAGGCCGAACCGGAAATCTTTTTATAGACCGTGGTCACCCGCATGCGTGTTTCTCCGGGGAAAAGACGAATATGACGCTCTACCTTAATGCCGTATTCCGCATCCACCGGCGATGTCAGCACCACTTCGCCATTTGCCACACTCATCGTGAACGACTCACCGTCAAATCCGCTCGGCGGGGGCCACCCCCACTCGGACTGCGGCGCGGGCCACACCTTGTCGCCGCCGAAATTCTGCCAGCCGCCCGACGCTTCCACGCCATCCAGCGAGCGGTCCGCCCAAAATACACCCTCGGAGCCTGTCATACCGAACTGCATAATCCGCCCGATCTCAGGTACGACAACTGCGTAAGCCGGGCCATTGCTGATGCAGACGGCATTGGACCAGCCGCGATAAGTCAGGTCTTCGGAATGATTGGCCGGGTCAATCCGCACCCGATAATAAGCCGCATCACCAGGATCAAACGAATAATCGTCAAGCACAGTATTCGTGTCCGAGGCATAGCATGTTGTCAGCGACTGCCAGTCAGGATCATCCAGTTGTAAACTCCGCTCCACGGTCAGTACGGAACCGGTCTGGGAAGAAACCCCGACCGACAACCGATTACTGCTCACATCCAGATCCGTAACCGTCGGTGCCGGCAGGTCTGCCGAAGCGGTTCCGACGACTGCCGGCACAGCCAGCATCCATATCGCTCGTTGTCTGTTATTCATCTCAATCGTCCTGTTCATGGTGTTCAATGATTCGATTTAAAAAATGCACCTGTCAGTCTGACAGCGGTGCGGACACATGCGCCATGGTCATTTCGTGCGCACGACCGGGAATCAGCTTGGCCCCGTCGGTGAATCCTTCGGGCCGCCCTTTCAGCTTTTCAATCAAACGCCGGCGCCACGGGTCGAGATCAGCCGAATCGGACAGGTCGTTCAGCTCGTTCGGATCGTCGTCCAGATTAAACAGCTGCTCGGAGCCGTCATCGGAATGCCAGATATACTTTTCGCGCCCGTCGGTCAGCATGTGCCACATGAGGCCGTCGTAGTCGCCGTGCTCCGCATGCACAAATCCGCGCTCGATGGAACCGCCTTTAAGCAGCGGCACCAGGCTGACGCCATCGACGGAATCCGGAATATCAACCCCGGCCAGCTCGAGGATCGTCGGCATCAGGTCTTCGAGGCTGACGGCCGTCGAACAGGCGGCCTCGCTGAGACAGCCAAACTTTTCCGGGACATACATCAGCAGCGGGATTCGCGCCGCCCCTTCATAGGGCCGCGACTTGCGGAACATGTAGTGGTCGCCCAGCATTTCGCCGTGATCCGCGCAGAAAATGATAATGGTGTTTTCGGCCGTTTCCCGGTCGAGCCCGCACTGCGGTGCGAGCAACCGGCAGATCTGCTCATCGATATGGTTGATCATGCCGTAGTAGCCTGCCTGGCAGGAGAGCAGATCCTCCCCTTCAAGGCAGGCGCGCGCGCAGTCCATCGGCAGGCCGACCCCGTCGTTTTCGGGCCGCTCGGCCCAGGTTCCAATGTTTGGAAGATGACTGCCCATGCGCAGATAGCGGTTCATATAAAATTCGGGCGGATAGAGCGGCGGGTGAGGCCCGGCAAAGCTGGCCACCAGAAAGAACGGACAGTCGGGGTCGCGCCGATCGAAAAAACGCAGGGCGGCATCAACCGTGCGGCAGCTCGGATGAAGCGTATCGTCGAGATTCCACGAACGGGCGGTGCGGCCGTTGGCATGCAGGCCGTGGCTCCAGCTCGGGTTGTATCCGTGGCCGGGAAGCTTTCCATCGTAGAGGTCATCGGGATGAACATCGCCGCAATGGGTCATTTCATCGAAGCCGAACCGTTTGCGGCGCGGATGCTGATGCATGTCGCGGCCGACAAGCTGGGTCTGATAGCCCGCCTTTTTGAGTTCACCCGGCAGCGTGGCCGCCGGGTACCACTCGCACTCCTCCACGTTGGACAGCATTCCGTGTGTTGCGGGAAACTGCCCGGCCATAAAACTGCGGCGCGCCGGAATGCACATGGGACACGGCGAATAGGCGTGCTCAAACCGCACACCGGCGGTCGCCAGCGCATCGAGGTTGGGCGTTTTTACTTTGGGGTGCCCTTCCACGCCGAGCGCATCGCCGCGGAACTGGTCACACATGATCACTAAAAAATTGGGCCTGGTTTTCATTTCAAATCTCTTTTTCACGCTCGAATCCGACGCGGCAGCACGCCATCGCCTTTGTTACGTAACTGAATAAACCAAATCCGATCCGGCGGCGAGGTTTTTTTGACAAAATGATGGATAACAAAATTATTTTTCACAGGTATATCGGAAGCGTGACAGCACTCTCTTCATTATTTTGTTGGTGTCCGGTTCAATTTGGCAAGGCACTTGACCACCGACACAACTTAAACTAGTTTGGTTAAACTAAAAAAAGAGGCATCATGACTACAGTCAGCCTGTTTGAAGCAAAAACCCATTTGTCCGCCCTGATGCTTGTCGCGGCCCGGCTTCGTCACATCGCCGGAACCAAGTGGGGTTCCAAACGCTACCTGAGCATGGAGCGGCTCTACGAGCTTGAGCGCATGAAGGAGGCGATCTGAAAACCCCGATCAGCACACCTCGGCGTTGCCGAGGTGGAAACAGCAGGACCGGAACTTATCGTTTAAATTTTTAACAAACCGAGGACCTCAAAACAAAAGTGCGAAAGAATCTGTACACAACCGAAGAGAGGCTTCGCGAACGCGAAGCAGCAACCGAAGGGAGCGGCAAACAACCGTGCGGGCCCAGGCGGCGGGGGTTCTCCGACGGGCTCGGGTCATCATGAAAACGGATTGATGGTCCGGAGGCCAGGAAAGGCGGCGGTGACGGCGGCTTCGTTTTCTTCGAGGAAGAGGAGCTTAATGTTGGCGCCGGCATCAATGGTGAGATAGATCTCAAGGCCGTCGGCGCGCACGCGCTGCACTTTATGAATCATATCCATCGATTCGGGCTGGAGATAGATGAGCGGCGGCCAGGCCGACATCATCGTCGCATGCATCGAAAGCGCGTTGCGTTCGGCGGTTTTTCCAAGCGTCGAAAAGTCGCGCGCGTCGATTGCGGCGCGGATAGTTTCGAGGTCGGCAGCGGCCTGCGCGGGCCAGCTTTGGTAGAGCCCGGAAGTTTCGACGGTGCGATTCATGCCGTCGCGCGAGCCGACGGGTTTCCTGGCATCAGAGAGCTCGAGGATGCCGATGCGGAACGCCGGCCACTCGGCATTGAGCTTTTCGGCAAACGAGTCGGTGCCGTCGGATTTTTTTCCGACGTGCCACTGCACGAAGCCGTTAAAGATGGAGCGCGTGGCACTGCCGCTGCCGAGGCGCGCGAGCATGGACAGCCGTTTTTTATCGAGTCCCCACCCCGCCAGATCGTTGAGCGCCAGCACCAGCGCGGCAAAGCCGGAGGCCGACGAAGCCAGGCCGGCGGCGGTGGGAATATTGTTTTCGGTGCGAACCTCAAAACAGACATCACCCAGAAGCGGGCGGAAGAGGTCGAGGAAATCGGAAATGCGCTGAACAAACGAAGATTCCGCGGACTGAAGTTCGCCATTCAGATATATCAGGTCCGAAGCGACGGGGACGCTGACTTTAAGCGACGGGGTAATTGCGCCTGAGGAAGCAATTACCCCGTCGCGTACCCGAATTTCGGTGCGGGTGCCGAGATCGCCGAGGGAGATGGAGAGACTGGAATTGACAGGCAGATTGAGCGCGGCGTCGCGCTTGCCCCAATATTTACACAGCGCAATATTCGAGGCGGCAAAGGCCGAACCGCCCGCTTTGGGGTTTGCCGATGCGCCGGCGAGGATGTTTTTCACAAATTGGGATTGTATGTCGTTCATGATTTCCTTCAGATGTTCGGCTGTTTAGAGAAATACCTATCCCTATGAAGAAAAGCAACGTCACACTTATCGCCGCCGTATTAATTGCCATTCACGCCCTGATCGCGCTGGCGCTGATCAGCAGCGGCAAAAAAAAGCCGGAGCGCCCCGCGCCGGCGCCAGTTGCCGAGCAGGCACCAGTCCCGCAAAACACAGAACCGGTTGCAGAGTTCACGGTTCCGGAGCTCGACCTTGCGCTGCCGGTGGAGATTGTTGAGGCGCAGCCAGCCGCGCCGCGCGAAAACATTGCTATTCCCGCATCCCAGACGGGTCACCTGCGCACCGATCGCCCGGACCGCCGCACGTCGAAGGTTTATTCCAGCCTCGTCGACGAACCCTACCAAAGCGCGATTGTGGTGGATGCGCGCACCGGCAAGATTTTGTTCGAGGATCGCGCCGCGGTTTATGCCTATCCGGCGAGCGTGACCAAGATGATGACGATGCTGATCGTGCTTGAGCAGGTTGACGCCGGACAGATTGCCCTCAGCGACAAGGTGACGATCACCAAAGAGGTGGCCGAGATTGGCGGCTCGCAGGTCTGGCTCGATCCGCGCGAAACCGACTTTACGGTGGATGACCTGCTCTATGCGCTGATGGTTCATTCGGCCAACGATGCGGCGCGCGCGCTGGCGCTGCACACGGCGGGTTCGAAGGCGGCGTTTGTGGAGATGATGAACCAGAAGGCACGCGCGCTGGGCATGAATTCCACGAAATACCATTCCGACCACGGCCTGCCGCCCTCCAACGGCGAACAGCCTGATATCAGCACGGCCTACGACGTGGCACTGCTGAGCCTCGCCTGCCTGCGCCATCCGGAAACGCTGCGCTATTCCAGCACGGAGCTGAAATATATCCGCGGCGGCGAAACCATGCTGGCCACCCGCAACGCGCTGGCCAAGCGGGTGGACGGATACACCGGCTGCGACGGCCTGAAAACCGGCTATCACAAAAAGGGCGGCTGGTCGCTGGCCTCCACTGCGGAGCGTAACGGCAAACGCGTCGTTTCAGTCGTCCTTGGGGCGCCCGACAAAGCGACGCGCAACGCCACCTCGCGCAAGCTGCTCGACCGCGGTTTTCAGGCGCTCGGACGCTGATCCGGAGCGCGCAAATCCACCGTCGCCGGACTTGACCTGCGGGCCGTTCGCGCGTATGGTGCCCGCCTTTTATCCCCGAACAGGTAAATATACAGGAGTACAAGGATTTATGAATGTTTCAGTAAAGGATGCCGGCACTTGCCGCAAGACCATGACGATTGAGATCCCCGCAGATAAAATCAGCGAGGAGCGCGAAGATACCCTCAAGGCCTACATCAAGTTCGCGAGCATTCCCGGATTCCGTAAAGGCAAGGCGCCCAAACACGTTGTCGCCTCCAAATATGCCAAGGAGATCAACCAGGATCTGCAGGAGCGCGTTCTGCCGAAGTTTTATCACGAAGCACTGCAGGAGTCCGCACTCAAGGTCGTAAACGTTGTTGATGCCACCGAGGTGGACATCAAGGAAAACGAACCGGTCTCCTTCGACGTCACCGTCGACGTTGAGCCGGAGTTCAAGCTTCCGAAATATACCGACATTCCGGTTAAGGAAGAGAAGGAAGCAGTGACCGACGAGCAGGTGCAGGCGCAGATCGACATGATCCTCGGCCAGCATGCCAACTTTGAAGAAGTCGAAGACAAGGCCATCGAAGCCGGCGACATGGGCCAGCTGACCTATGAAGCCACCACCGACGGCAAATCGCTCAAGGACGCCATTCCGGAAGCCAAGGGCATCGGCTCCGGCGAAGGCTACTGGGTTTCCGCCGACGAGCACGCCTTCATCCCCGGCATGGGCGAAGCGATTGTCGGCATGAACGTGGGCGACAAGAAGGAAGTGGAAGTTGAATTCCCGGAAAGCTTCATGGTTAAGGAACTCGCCGGCGTTAAGGCCCTCTACAACGTTGAAGTCACCGCCGTGCGCGTCCGCAGCCTGCCGGAACTCAACGAAGAATTCCTCAACAAGCTCCAGATCGAATCCGAAGAGGCGTTGCGCAGCAATATCCGCGAGCAGCTCGAAGCCCAGGCCGAAAATGTTGCGCTGGGCAAAAAGCACGAGCAGATCGTCAGCTACCTCATCAAGAAGACCAAGCTCGAGGTGCCGGAAAGCGTTGTTCAGCAGCAGACCCGCAACGTGGTTTATGACATTGCCAACCGCCGCATGATGATGGGCGAGCCCCAGGAAGCCATCACCGGCGACATGGCGAACATCCAGAAGCAGGCTGAAGAGCAGGCCGTTGAAAACGTGAAACTGCGCTACATTGGCCTGGGAATTGCGGCAGAGCTGGAGCTGGAAGCCAGCGACGTTGAGATCGATGAAAAAATCGCATCGATGGCGATCCGTCAGCGCAAAGATGCGCAGGCGCTCCGCAAAGAGATGGTCGAAAACGATTCGCTCGCCAGCGTCGGCGAACAGATCCGCTTCAACAAAGCGCTCGACTACATGGTCGAAAACGCAAAAATCAAGTAATTGGCTCGCGGAGCCGGATTGCCGGATAGCAGGATTATTGGATTGATGGAACCGCCCATTGATCCAATAATCCGCCCTATCCATTAATCCAACACAAGGAACTGAAATGAACGAAACTGCGCAGATGCTTGTCCCCATCGTTGTTGAACAGACCGGCCGGGGCGAACGCTCCTACGACATCTACTCCCGCCTGCTTAAGGAACGCATCATCTTTCTGGGAACCGCCATCGACGACAACGTCGCCAACCTGGTGATTGCCCAGCTGCTCTTCCTGCAGAGCGAAGATCCGGACAAGGACATCAGCCTCTACATCAACTCGCCGGGCGGCGTTGTGACCGCCGGCCTCGCGATTTATGACACGATGCAGTTTCTCAAGTGCGACATCACCACCTACTGCGTCGGCCAGGCCGCCAGCATGGGCGCGGTGCTGCTCGCCGCCGGCGCGCCGGGCAAACGCTTTGCCCTGCCCAACGCCCGCATCATGATCCACCAGCCGCTCGGCGGCGCGCAGGGTCAGGCCACCGACATCAACATCCAGGCGCAGGAAATCATGCGCATCAAGCAGATCCTCAACGGCATTCTGGCCGACCATTCCGGCCGCAGCATCGAAGATCTCGAAAAAGACACCGACCGCGACAACTTTATGTCGGCGTTGCAGGCCGCCGAATACGGCCTCATCGACGAAGTCGTGGAACACGCAAAATAATTTCTGAGGGCATCCCATGTCGGATAAGCACCACACTCCCGAATGCTCCTTCTGCGGAAAGGGCGAAAACGAGGTTAAGCGACTGATCGCCGGCCCCGGCGTATTCATCTGCGACGAATGCGTCGGCCTGTGCGACGCCCTGCTCGGACACGAGGGTGAAGAGCATGCCGAAGAGTCGGCAATCTCGCAGGAATTCGATGTGCTGGCGCCGCATGAGATCAAGGAAAAGCTCGATGAATATGTGATTGGCCAGGACATGGCCAAGAAGGTTTTGTCCGTTGCCGTGCACAACCACTACAAGCGCATGTTTGCCCAGCACGAAGACGACGGCGTGGAGCTCGACAAGTCCAACGTCCTGCTCATCGGCCCCACCGGCAGCGGTAAAACCCTGCTGGCCAAAACGCTCGCGCGCTCGCTCAACGTCCCCTACGCCATCACCGACGCCACCACCGTCACCGAAGCCGGCTATGTGGGCGAAGACGTGGAAAACATTCTGCTCCAGCTGCTGCAGGCCGCCGACTACGACGTGGCCCGCGCCCAAAAAGGCATCATCTACATCGACGAGATCGACAAGATCGGGCGCCGCACCGACAACGTCTCGCTCACGCGCGATGTCTCCGGCGAAGGCGTCCAGCAGGCGCTGCTCAAGATTATTGAAGGCACCGTCGCGCGCGTTCCCCCGAAAGGCGGACGCAAACATCCGCAGCAGGAATATATCGAAATCGACACCTCCAATATTCTCTTTATCTGCGGCGGCGCATTTGTCGGCATCGAAGAAATCATCAAACAACGCGTCGACAAAAAGAGCATCGGCTTCGGCACCCCGCAAAAGTCGGAAGAGGAACTCTCCCCCAACTTTGTTACGATGAACGTCGAATCCGAAGACCTGCTTAAATTCGGCCTGATTCCCGAATTTATCGGCCGCCTGCCGGTCGTCACCCGCCTGCAGGAACTGACTGAAGACGAGCTGGTGCACATTCTGACCGAGCCCAAGAACGCCATGGTCAAGCAGTACAAAAAACTGCTGAAGATGGACGGCGTGGAGCTGGAATTTGAAGACGACGCCCTCAAGGCGCTCGCCCGCATGGCCATCAAACGCAAAACCGGCGCCCGCGGCCTGCGCGCAATCATTGAGCACCTGATGCTCGACGTGATGTATGAGATTCCGATGCGCGACGACGTCACGCACAGCGTCATCACGCGCGACATGGTCGAGCACGGCCTCCATCCGCTTGAAGGCCTCAAGATCGTCGAGTCCGAAAAGAAATCGGCCTAGCCACCGGTCCGGAACGTCCGAGCACGAGCGCAGCAACTCTTTTAATTGCTGCGCGGGCAATACTTGTCTTGTCCCTTGCGTTCAATTAGAGTCGTTCAACTTGTAATCAGGCACGTACACTATAGGGGTTCCGGGATGAAGAAATATATTTTGATGAGCTTGGCCGGCGTGGTCGCCACTTCGATTTGGGCAGGGCAGGAACTGGCGCAGGCACTGCATCAGACGCCGGCGCCCGACCAGGAATATATTCGCACCCCCTCGAAATATATTTTCAAAAAACTGGCCGATACCGCCAACCGAAGCGGAAACCCGGAGCTCGCCGCCTTCACCGTGGCCTATGAACTCACAGGCAGCGACAGCACCAAGGTCAGCATCAACCTCGCGGGGATGACCCTGTTCGACGCCATTCAGACGGTCGCCCGGTCCGTTGGCGCGGGCGTGGATTTTCAGTCAAACCGCGCCGTACTCAAGGATTCCTCCCTCGTCGAGGAGATGGTTATTGAAACCCCAGACAAACCTGCACCAGTCATTGTTCAGGACGATGATGAAGAAGAACCCCGTAATCGCCGGAAAAAGGACGAGCCGCGCCTCTCGTTCGGCGACGTCAGCCACGCCCTTGTTTTTGTGGAAAATGGCGACGGCCGCGGCTCCGGCTTCATCGCCGAGATGGACGGAAAAATCTATGTCTTCAGCAACCAGCACAACTTTCTGGGCGCCAAACGGCCCAAGCTGAAGTCCATGACCGGAACCTATCTCAAGCCCAAGGGATTTGAATTCAGCCGGACGCATGACATCGTGCGCATGCCGCTCGACCCGGCCGATGTCGAAGGGTTAACGGTATTAAAATTTAACATGAACACACCGGCGATTCACGATGAGATCATGATCTACGGCAACAGTGCCGGCGGCGGAGTGGCCACCGAACTTGATGGAGAGATTATCGGCGTCGGCCCGGCCGACATCGAGATTACCGCCAAAATGGTTCCGGGCAACAGCGGCAGCCCCATCCTGAACCATCAGGCGGAGGTGGTCGGCGTCGCCACCTATGCCACCCTCGGCCAGGAGTTCGAAAAAGGCAGTGCCTATTATAAAATGTTTAAAGGCACCCGCTTCAGCAAAGTCCGCCGCTACGGCATCCGCATCCCCGAGAATGGATGGGTCAACGACTCCATGTCGTTCTACCTGCGTCAGACCTACCGGCTGGAAGACATGAAAAGCTATCTGCTGGCCATCTATGCCCTGTTCAACTACTGGCAGGGCGACTCCTCGTACGACAGCGTCGCCTCCCGTATGATTTCAAGCTATGGCAGCATTGCCAGCAATGGCGAGCCCCCGTTTGAGTTCCACATGAAGGATCTCGAGGAACAGCTCCGCCGAGTCGTCCGCTCCTTCAAGATCAACCACAACGACCTGAAAGATGCGAACACCAAGGTGAACACCGCCCGCACCGAAGACGGCACCTCACATATTAAGCGGCTGCTTTCAGAAGGAGTCGAAACCGTCAAACTTACCGCCGATAAAACCCGCTGGAAATCCAACCTGCTCAAAAGGGATGCCCAGAGCATCCGGGACATGGCCGACGAAATCATCAGCCAGATCAACGAAGGCAAAAATCCGTACAAAAGCAGCAAACGCCGACGCTAAGCGCACACGATGAAAGTTGTTATCACGGAAAAGCCGTCGGTTGCGCGGGACATTGCCGGCGTCCTGAAAATCACCGACAAGAAAAACGGCTACATCGAAGGGCGCAGCTGCGCCATCACCTGGGCCTTCGGCCATCTGGTGACGTTGCAGGAACCCGGCGAATATGATCCCGAACTGCGCAAATGGCGGCTCGATTCGCTCCCCTTTATTCCCGACGAATTTAAACTCAAACTGATCGAAAACCCCGGCGTCGCCGAACAGTTTGAAACCATCAAAAAACTCTGCCGCGAAGCCGAGGAAATTGTCTGCGCCACGGACGCCGGCCGCGAGGGCGAACTGATTTTCCGCTACATTCTCGCGCTGAGCGAATGCGAGCAAAAACCGATCAAGCGCCTGTGGCTCAGCTCGCTCACGCCCGACGCCATCCAGGACGCCTTCAAAGAGCTGAAAGACGGCCACGACTATGATCCGCTCTATGCCGCCGCCAAATGCCGCTCCGAATCCGACTGGATCGTCGGCCTCAACGCCACGCGCTGCTTCACCGTGCGCCACGGCCGCCTCGCCGCCGGCGACGACCGCGTGCTCTGGAGCATCGGGCGCGTACAGACGCCGGTGCTGGCGATGATTGTGCAGCGCGACGACGAGATCGCCAAATTCCGCCCCAAGCCGTTTTGGGAGCTGACGACCAAATATCGCGACGTCGTCTTCAAATATACCGGCGACCGCTTCACCCAACAGGAAAAGGCACAGGAGCTGCTCGATAAAATTACCGGGCAGCCGTTCCAAATCAGCGACGTCAGCGGCAAACAGAAAAAGGAACAGCCGCCGCAGCTTTTCGACCTCACCACGCTCCAGCGCGAAATCAACAAAACCCACGGGCTCTCCGCCGCCGACACGCTGGCCGCCGCGCAAAACCTCTACGAATCCAAGCTGCTCACCTATCCGCGAACCGACTCGCGTTATCTCAGCGCCGACATGCAGCCGCGGCTTCCGGCCATCTTTGACAAGCTCAAAGCGATCCGCGCCGAACAGATTGAGCCGCTCGACCTCGCCAAGCTGCCCTTCACCAAGCGCATCGTCGACGACAAGAAGGTGACCGACCATCACGCCATCATTCCGACCGGAATTATTCCCGGCTCGCTCGGCGCCAACGAACAGATGATTTACAACGCCGTCGTCACCCAGTTTATCGCCGCCTTCTACCCGATCTGCCTCAAAAAGATCACCACCGTCGACGGCGAAAGCGCGGCAGTCAAATTCCAAGCCAAGGGCACACAGGTTCTTGCCCCCGGATGGTCAGAGCTCTTCCCCCAAAAGAAGAAAAAGAAAAAGGCCGGCAAGGACGACGACCAGACCCTCCCCGAGTTTACCAAGGGCGAGAGCGGCGAGCACGAACCATCGACGCGCGAGGGCAAAACCAAGCCGCCCAAGGCCTTCACCGAAAACTCGCTGCTCGGCGCGATGGAAGCCGCCGGTAAACTGGTTGAAGACGATACCATGCGCGAAGCCCTGAAAGAGCGAGGCATCGGCACGCCGGCCACCCGCGCCGCCATCATTGAAACGCTGCTGCGCCGCAACTATATCCGCCGCGAAAAGAAACAGATCCGCGCCACCGACATGGGCCGCTGCCTCATCGCGCTCATTCACGACCCACTGCTAAAGTCGCCCGAAATGACGGGCGAATGGGAGGAACAGCTCAAGCAGATCGAACGCGGCGAAGCGCAGGCGGCCGACTTTATGGGCGGCATCGAAACCTACACCCGCGGCCTCATCGAATCCAGCACCGCCACCAAACTCGATACCAATCGCTGGGGCAACTGTCCGGCCTGCGGCAAAGAGATCATCAAAGGCAAAACCGCTTACGGTTGCTCCGGGTGGAAAGAAGGCTGCACGTTTGTGCTGCCGGCAGAATACAAGGGGCTCCGGCTCACACCCAATCAGGTTCAGGTGCTGCTGCAGATGCGCGTGCTGCCCTACCCGGTCCACGTCGAAGATCAGCTGCGCCTGCTGCTGCTCAGCACCCAGGGCGACCTGATGGACATCGATCTCCCCTCCGCCGACCGCCAGCAAAGCGCCAAGCCCAACGCCCGCCCCGCCAAGAAATAATTCTGCGCTTAATCAGTCGCGCGGCTTAACGATCCGAACGGGAATGGCGGGGGCGGGATAGTAGGATTTTTCCCGGCCGTTGCGCACTTCGGCAACGACGACCAGACTCATTTGATCGCCGGGCGCCAGCGGCTCCTCGGCCTTGATCAAAATCTGGCCCCAGGCGCGATTTCCGTCGAAGAGCGGCTTCCCGTCTGCTGATTTTTTCTTCCGCTTTTTGCGGCCCAGCCATCCCTTCTTGACCATCGAAATGCCTTCCGGCGGATTATCAAGCGTGAGCGACGCCCCTTTGCGCTCTTTGTCCCAAACCGAGCCGTTGAATACAATGCGCGTCTCTTCGCCCAACGGAAGTTCAATGATCCCGGACTTGGGAATTTTGGCTTCGAGGGCCAGCGGCGGCTTTTCCGAAACAGGAGCGAGCACCAGCTCCTGCGCGGGAACGAGGTGGCGATAGAGAAATGCCTGCATCTGGTCATCAACCGGCTCGGCGCGATGCTCCACCGCGCGACCGCCGATGATTCCCTTCCCGGTAATTTCAGGACTCACCAGCTTTCCTTCAATCTGCTTCGGCGCTGTGATGGTAAAGCGGGTACTCTCGGCGCCCTTGGGAATGACCGCTTTGCTCATGGTGAAACCAGACGGCAGTTTGGCGGCATCGAGTGTAATTTTTCCATCGAACCCTTCGATGCGCTGGGCGCGGACAGTAAACGCGGCGGTTCCGCCGGGCGTAATCTTCAGGCCGGAAGGTTCCATGCGCAGCTTGAAGTCGGGGTTGGATTCGCTCACACGCAGGCGGTAGGCATAGTCGTGGCCGCCCTTCGACTGGGTGTCGCCCAGTTCAATAAAATAGGTTCCCGTTGCGGGCAGTTCCTGCACCAGATAGGAGTCGGCGTGATGCGTCACCAGTCCGGCGCCGAGGTGCAAATGTTCGGCTTTCGGCATGTGATCATCGTTGCGCACCGGCGCTTCGAGCCCGGGCCCCTTCAGGGTGATGACGGAATCGAGCGGCGAGTTGAGCCGGCGGGCGATGGTTTCAATGGAAACCGACGCACCTTTCCTGCCGTGAAAACTGAAGACATCGACATCGCCGGATTTTTCGATGCGGCCGTTAACAACCAGCGGCAGGGCGAGCGGCTGCGCCGCAGCAGAAGAATTATTCGGCTCGGCCTCGAAGGTTTCACGCATCTCACCGATGGCAAACGGCATCTGGTTGGAACGGTAGCCCTTCTTTTCCACCGAAATATTCCGCAGCTCGACCCCGTTGCGGGGCGTTTTTCCGCTCAACCGGGTTTTGGGAAGGTTTCGTCCGCTGAGCGCAATATCAACATTTGCTCCCTGCCGGCCGCCGAGCGGAAAGATGCCGGTGATAAACGGCAGCTCGCCGATGGCGATGCGGTAGATAAAATCTTCGCGACCGCGGTAGATGGAGTCGCGGATGGAGAGCGTATAGCTTCCCCGCTTCGGCACATCAAAGAATAAAACCGGATCGGGATTAAACTTATAGTCGTCCTGATAGGCCACCTCGTTCCCATCCTCGTCATAAAGCGCAACGACGGCCTGAAACCAGCCCGGCACCGCATCGGCCAGATAGGGAATAATGCGGCGCGCGCCGACATCCAGCACCAGGCAGTCGCCCTTCTTCGCACGGAACCGGAAATGGTCAATATCACCCGGACGCACCTGCCCGTTGATGATCGCGGGAATCGGAACCTCCTGAACGCCGGGGCTCATATGGTCGTCGTTGGGTTCGGCCTCGCGCACTTCCGCAAG